>DNTK01000598.1 GCA_003508755.1 Bacteroidales bacterium
ATACATCGAAAATGTGGCTATTTCTGATATACTGCCTGCAGGATTTGAAATAGAAAACCCAAGGTTAACCACGCTACCTCCAGGCATGTCTTATCCAAATAACCGCAGCAGACCAGATTATATGGATATTCGTGACGATCGCATCAACCTGTTTGTAAATGTGCGTGGTACCACCCGCTACTATTATTACCTGGTAAGGTGTGTATCACCCGGAACATTTAACATGGGACCTGTGGGCGCCGATGCTATGTACGATGGAGAATATCACTCATACAACGGAGGTGGACAGGTTGTCATAAAAAAGTAATCATACAAATGCAGTAGCAGTGGTAGCTGCAATAATTATGCAGCTGGCTGCTTCTGCTTTCATTCAATAATGCCGCAGTTGCTTTGTTTAATTTTGCAGGATTCGGGGTCTTTTATGATTTTTTTATTGTTTGCTGCTCCAAATAAGATAAAAGTAACAATTGCTTTTTCTATTTTTGGGCATTGAAAAGAAATCAGAAATAAATAAGTTCAGAGATTATTAAATCACACCGAGGTTCATATTACAGATATATTGGTTCGAAGCACATTTCAATTTCGCGTATTATTGTCCTGTTCTTTCTACTTTCGTTTGGCGCTAAAAGCCAGGCACAATTAAACACAGCCAAGTACCTGTATAACGGACGTATGTATCTGTATAACGAAGAATATACAAATGCCATTCGTACATTTAATATTATTTTAAGCTATAAGCCCGAATTCTCTGAAGCTTTGTTTTTACGTGGTTATGCGAAATTTCAACTTTCCGATTATGCCGGTGCCATACAGGATTTCTCAAAATCGGTAGAAAGCGATAGGTTTATGACCGATGCACTTTATTACAGAGCCATTGCCAATGTTGAGCTTAACAATTACAATGCAGCCCTGAAAGATTTAATCAGCGCCATTGATATAGACGACCGTCATGCTCATTATTATGTTGCCAGAGGGTATCTGCATACCGAATATGGCGATACTGTTGGCGCTATAAGCGATTATGAAAAAGCACTAAAGATAAATCCCGAAAATGTAAGTTCACACCTTAATCTGGGGCTTATTTATATGCATAAAAAGGAATACGATCGCGCCCTTGTATATTCCGAGAATGCAACAAAATATGATCCTGGAAATCTGCAGGCCATCCTTTTAAAGGGTAATATTCACCAATACAAAAACGAATACAATAAGGCACTTGCAGAGTATAAAAAGGTGATAGCCCAGGATAGTAATCACACCAGAGGTAATTTCCTGGCCGGATTGTGTTACCAGGAACTTGAAAAGTTTGATACAGCATATTTATATTACAATAAGGTGCTAAAGCTTAATCCTGATAATGCTGTCATATATTATCACCGAGCTTTACTGGATATGGAAACAGAAAGATACCCCGAAGCTTTATCTGACTTAAACAAGGTGTTGGACTTAAACCCGCGTAATATTTATGCCTATCATTTGCGTGGAACTGTTAAGATATACCTTGAGGATTTTGCCGGCGCCGAGGAGGATTTTTCAAAAGCTATTGAACTTTATCCGCTGATGATAGATGCCTATAGAAACAGAGCCTATGCCAGGGGAGTACAAAATAAAGTGTTGGGTTATTATGAAGATCAGAATGCCATCGACAGCTTGTTTAAAATGGCAGGAACTGATGTGATGGATGTAAGCCTAGATTATTTCAAATCGATTACAGATTTTCGCACCGACTTTACCAATGTGGCAGATGTTAGTGAAAGTAAAATTCAGTATATTGAGCAGAGTATCCGCATGATTTCACCTTATCATCCGGTTATCCGAACAAATTTTGAATCACCTGAGGCCCTTCATTCTTTAAAATCAATCATTCATTTTCAGGAGCTCGCACTGGAGTTAGTTTTAATCAATTACGATTATGCCGATTTTACCAATGCACAGTTACTTCAATTAAAAGAAAAAATAAGTAAACAAAAGAAAGCCTATCCCGATAGCACAAAATATATACTCCTATCATCGTTATTAGATGGATGGCAGATGGAATATTCGGATGCAAACACCCAACTGGAAAATAAATCCATACAAAAAGAACTGCAAGGGCTTTCTTCCTTTATTAAAGCAAATCATAGCTTTTTTATTGGAAGTATAATGGCTTCGTTTGAAATTAAACATTTTCGGCTCGATAAATCCAATCAGATTAATTTTAGCACTTCTGAAAATGAAGTTGTCAATGAAAAATATGAAGAAGCTATTGCCTTTTACAATGAGTCAATTGACCTGGACCCGGAATTTATCTACAGTTATTATAACCGGGGGTACGTTCATGCAATACTAAAAAATTATGGCGCCGCACTGGTTGATTTTACAAGCTGTATCGATTCAGATCAAATTGTGCCAGAAGCTATGTACAACAGAGGCCTTATAAATATTTATCTCAATAAATATTCAGAAGGATGCAGTGATTTGAGTAAGGCAGGTGAAATGGGTATCGATAATGCCTATCGCGTCATATTTAAGTATTGCAAGAACCAGGAATAGAATTCATTGAACATGCATAAATCAAGTACTGCTAACAGCATTAAACTGTAGATGATTTTTTCCAGCGCGGCTTGCTCCGAACGTGTGACATATCTTCATGTTTTGACTTCTTTTCAGCTCTTTTTTCTTTTATTGACCTGATAGCATCCCGTTTTTTCTTACCATCGTTTAATGATTTGTCGTGTCCCATGAATATGCAGTTTTGGTTAAAAAAGAGGTGAGAATAACAGTGTAAATTTAGTGTCTATTCTATATTTAGTCAAGATAAAATTCCTAAAAATTACTTCTAAATTGTCTCTGAAATGAAAA
>DNTK01000523.1 GCA_003508755.1 Bacteroidales bacterium
GCTTATGAGGGATTCAAATTTGAATTATGTATAAATCAAATAGGAACATTTGGAGGTAATAAACCGCGTATATTATGGGCTGGAATTGAAGAATCTGAACCGCTAACAATGCTCTACAATAAAATAAACACAAAGCTGGAAATACTGGGTTTTGAAAAAGAAGTCGGCCCATACCATCCTCATTTAACACTCGGGCGAATTAAATCAGTCTACAACTACAATTCGATACAAAACCTTATATCAGAAATTGGTTCTGATGAAATTCAAAGGGTCACAGTGGATAAAATAAGTCTTTTTGAGAGTAAAACCTATTCATCTGGCGCGCAATATGAAGTTATTACCTCCCATCCGATGGCGAATTAATTACATGCCCTTTCTCTTAAGTATGGTCAGAAAAGTATAGATCATTATCTTAAAATCAACATAGAGCGACATGTTGTCAAGATAAATTAAATCATATTTCATTCGCCTGACCATTTCATCAATATTCTTGGCGTACCCATACTTAACCTGGCCCCAGCTGGTAATTCCAGGCCTTACTTTTAAAAGTTGAATATATTGTGGTGCTTTTTCTATAATCTGATCGATAAAATGTTGACGCTCCGGGCGTGGACCAACTAGGGACATATCACCCTTTAATACATTAATAAAATTGGGTATTTCATCCAACCGCGATTTTCTCATAAAACGTCCGAAAGGAGTTATCCGGGGATCCTTTTCTGATGATAGTTCGGGACCATTTTGTTCAGCATCGACATACATCGAGCGGAATTTATAAATAGTAAATGGTTTACCATTCTTTCCAATGCGTTCTTGCTTATAAAACAAAGGCCCTCTTGAAGACAACATAACACCAACTATCAGAAACAAGATAATTGGGATTGAAATAATTAATGCTATGATTGAAAAAACTATATCAAGGAAGTATTTCATATTCTCTTGCCAGGGGGGAATAAGCTGATGAGACACTTCAATTAGCGGAGTGCCCATAATAGCCGACATTTTTACCCTTCCCGTAAAGATTTCATACATCCCAGGAATTGTGTTCACATTCACATTGCTATCGATAAGGGTGTAAAGAATTTTTTCAATGCGATCGTGTTCGCTGTATTCAAGAGCTATAATTACCTCTTTTATATCATGCTTATCAATAATATCTTTGATTTCGTGGAGACTGCCTAGTTTTGGAAGAAACTCTGACAAGCCATGGTCGTTGTTGTCATTAACACTGATGAACCCAACAAACACATTTCCTGTGCTGTAGGGCTGTCCAATAATTTCTTTGTAGATATTTACCGCCTTCTCGTTTCCTCCTATTATAAGGGTATTAAATCCAACTGCCCCGTTGTGTATTAATTTTGACATGTGGCTGGTAATAAGTAAACGGGGGAAATAAGTGAAGGTAAAATGCAGGAGAAAAAGAATACCAAATAATCGATAATAGTTCGAATAGCTTTCAACCACATCATCGAGCACAAGAACGAAAAATATAATTACCACACCCAGCATCGACATACGAATGGTATACCAGAGTTCGGCGAGGCGTGATTTTCGAATTACTTCGCGGTAGTAACCCGAGGCATAATACAGGATAATCCAGAAAAAAGGAATTATGATAACTCCCAGAAAGAACTGAGTATCAAATTCAATTGGTATCTTATAACCGTATTTTAATGGTTCAATATAAACTTTTCGATAAAGAAAGAATACTGCCCACGCTGCAGCTGCTGATAAATAATCGCTGATTAAGTACTTTAATAATTGCTTAGTGGGTTTCATTAAAACTTAAAATTCTTTTGTTTATTCACACAAATATAGAAATAATGTCTCTCAGCCATCAGAATATATCTCATAATTCGATTTAAACATGTCATTGATTCCAAAAAGTATCCAGGTTATAAAATTATTAACAATTTAGGGCTGATAAGTTGCTTCGTCTTAAATAAAGATAAGTTTTACCTTTGTGATTATCTTGAGGGATTTTTGCATGGAAGATAGTTTTTTACACAAAGGGCTTCGACGTAAACTGGTAGAAGAATTAAGAGAAAAAGGGATTACAAACACAAGGGTTTTAAATGCGATTAGCAGCGTTCCCCGACATTTGTTTATGGATAGCGGCTTTGTCCATTTCGCCTATAAGGATAAGGCTTTTCCTATTGCAGCAAACCAAACGATCTCCCAACCTTACACGGTCGCCTTTCAATCGCAAATGCTTGATATTAAAAGTGGTGATAAAGTCTTGGAGATAGGAACCGGGTCTGGTTATCAGGCAGCTGTTTTGCTTGAACTGGGAGCAAAAGTATTTACAATTGAGCGTCATAAAATTCTTAGTGTAGGAGCTCAAACCCTTTTACCAAAATTAGGTTATCGACCCCGTTTTTTTTATGGCGACGGATTTAAAGGATTGCCTACCTATGCACCCTTTGATAAAATTATTGTCACCGCAGGTGCTCCCGAAATGCCTGAAAAATTAGTTGAGCAACTAAAACCGGGGGGTCAAATGATTGTTCCTATTGGCGGAGAGGATAAACAAATAATGACCCATCTGAAAAAACATGATGATAATCAGTGCGAATGCTCCGAACATGGTGCCTTTTTATTTGTTCCCATGTTAAAGGGAAAGTCTTAATATTGAACACGTTGTTATTATGATCACAATAAAAACCTTTGTATTTAATAGTTTCCAGGTAAACTCTTTTGTTCTTCATGATGAAACAAAAGAAGCTATAATTATTGATCCTGCCTGTGAAAACAGCCAAGAGTATGACGAGCTAATAGACTATATCGCAGAAAATAAACTGGTTCCAATTGCTGTGGTTAATACACATGCACATATCGATCATATCTTGGGGGTGGAAACAATCAAGAACAAATTCAAGATACCTTTCAAACTGCACAAAGAAGATGAATTCCTCGTAGAGAATGCTCCTCAATCGGCCATGATGTTTGGTTTTGAGTTTGCGAGCATACCTCTAATTGAGGAGTATATTGACGAAGGTACTGTTATTAAATTTGGTCATTCCGAATTGATCCCCTATCATGTTCCCGGGCATTCTCCGGGCAGTCTGGTTTTTTTCGGTGCCAAAGATAAATTTATTATTGCCGGCGATGTATTGTTTAAAGGATCCATAGGACGTACTGACCTTCCTGGCGGTGATTATGAAACGCTTATTACTGGCATAAAAAGCAAACTGCTTACCTTACCCTCCGATACTTCTGTGTACCCTGGACATGGGCCTGCCACTTCCATCGGGCAGGAACATGACACAAATCCTTTCCTCATCTAATTTTATTTGAAACATTTGTTGAATATCAATTATCAGTAGCATGGCAGCAGAAAATTTTATACACAGGCATTTAGGCCCCAGAGAATGGGATGTAGACTCGATGTTGGATGATTTAGGTTTAAAAACGCTTGATGAGTTAATTGATAAAATTATTCCTGAAACGATTCGTCTCAAGCAACCACTGGATCTGCCAAAGGGTGTGAATGAATACGATTATTTTAAAAGCATTAAAAAGCTTGCATCAAAAAACCGGGTATTTAAATCATATATCGGAACAGGATATTACCATACAGTATTTCCGGCAGCTATTCAAAGAAACATACTTGAGAACCCAAGTTGGTATACCTCCTATACACCCTATCAAGCAGAAATATCACAGGGGCGACTGGAAGCCTTGCTTAACTTCCAGACTGCTATCACAGAATTGACAGGTTTTAAAGTGGCAAATGCGTCACTCTTAGACGAGGCAACTGCTATCGCAGAAGCCATGATAATGTTATTTAATGCTCGCCCCAGGAAACTGGTTAAGGAAGGTTACAACGAATTTTTTGTCGATGAAAATATTTTTCCACAAAGCCTGGCAGTATTGGAGACCCGTGCAGAGCCATTAGGAATAAAACTTATCCATGGTTCATTTAAAGAATTTAACCCTACTCCGAAGCTATTTGGAGCTTTTGTGCAATATCCAGCCGGTGATGGTGAGGTTATTGATTACGAAAACTTTATCAACCAGGTTAAAGCATTTGGAGCAAAAGTGGTAATGGCTGCAGACTGTATGAGTCTTGTGATGCTGAAGCCACCTGCAGAAATGGGTGCTGATGTAGCTGTTGGCACCACACAGCGTTTTGGTATTCCCATGGGTTTTGGAGGGCCGCATGCTGCTTACCTTGCCACAAATGATGAATTCAAGCGCTTTATTCCGGGACGTATTATAGGTGTATCAAAAGATAAATATGGCAAACAGGCCCTGAGAATGGCGCTTCAAACACGCGAGCAACACATTAAACGCGAAAGAGCCACTTCAAATATTTGTACGGCGCAGGCATTGTTGGCTACCATGGCGGGTATGTACACCATTTATCATGGCCCTGAAGGACTAAAGCGCATTGCAAAACATTGCCATCAAGCAGCTGGAACCCTGTGCGGTAAACTGGTTGAACTTGGCTTCATTAATGTGCACACCAACTTCTTCGATACATTAAGAGTGCGACTCACTGAAGGTATTACTCAGAAAGATATTAAAATACATGCGCTTGAGAGGGAAATTAACCTCCGGTATTTCGAAAACGGTGATATTGGAATTAGTGTTGATGAAACTACCAGTGAGGCAGATTTAAATAAACTCCTTGAGGTGTTTGCCGCCACCAAGAAAAAGAAGTTTACCAATATCCAGGTTTTTGATGATCATATCTGGCTTCAGAAGGAGATGCTGAGAACCGATAATTTTATGCAGCAGCATATTTTTAATAAGTTTCGCTCAGAGACTGAATTAATGCGCTACATAAAAAAGCTCGAAAAACGAGATATATCCCTCACACATTCTATGATATCATTGGGCTCCTGCACCATGAAACTGAATGCAGCCATTGAAATGCTTCCGATGAGTTGGCCGGAATTTGGTGAGATCCATCCATTCGCTCCCATCGACCAGACCGAAGGATACCAGCAGCTTTTCCATGAACTCGGAAAAATGTTGATCAAGATTACGGGTTTTGAAGCTGTTTCCTTTCAACCTAATTCAGGCGCAGCCGGCGAGCATGCCGGTTTATTGGTAATTCGCAATTACCACAAGAAAAATAACCAGGAACATCGAAATATTATTCTGATACCCTCGTCAGCACATGGAACCAACCCCGCAAGTGCTGTAATGGCAGGGATGAAGGTTGTGGTTGTAAGCTGTGATGAATATGGTAATATTAACATCAGCGACTTAAAACAGAAAGCCGAAGAGCACAGCAATAACCTGGCGGGAATAATGATCACCTACCCCAGCACACATGGTGTATTTGAACCGGATATTAAAGAGATGATTAATATTGTGCACCATCACGGTGGGCAGGTATATATGGATGGAGCAAATATGAATGCCCAGGTTGGTCTTACCAGTCCGGCCGAAATAGGTGCCGATGTTTGCCATTTAAACCTGCATAAGACCTTTTCTATTCCGCATGGAGGAGGCGGCCCGGGTATGGGCCCCATTTGCGTGGCATCCCATCTGGTTGAATTTTTACCCTCGCACCCTTTGGTTCAAACAGGGGGCATAAATGGGGTTAAAGCTGTGGCAGCTGCTCCGTATGGCAGTGCAAGTATCTTAACGATATCGCATGCTTATTGCCATTTGCTTGGTGCCGATGGCCTGGCTTTATCAACAAAACTCGCCATTCTAAACGCCAACTACCTGGCTACTAAACTCAAAGATTATTTCAATATTTTATATACCGGAGCAACAGGATATGTAGCCCACGAAATGATACTTGATTGCCGCCCATTTAAACAGCTTGCCGGCGTTTCAGAAACAGATATTGCCAAACGCCTTATCGATTATGGTTTTCATGCTCCAACCGTTTCTTTCCCGGTTCAAGGGACATTAATGGTAGAACCAACCGAAAGTGAATCGAAAGAAGAACTCGATCGGTTTGTCGAAACCTTTATTTCAATTCACCATGAGATAAAAGAGCTGGCAGAATCAAAAAACGAAGACAATCCAATAACAAACGCTCCACACACACAGGATGAAGTTACTGCTGATAAT
>DNTK01000104.1 GCA_003508755.1 Bacteroidales bacterium
ATAACTCAAATGGCCTACAACGCTAAGGCTAAGAAACGTGTCCCGAAGGGCATGCTTTCTTAGCCAATGTTACCACACGTTCATTCTCTTTTGTAAGTTCCAGTAATTGGAGTTCGGTCCTATTGGCTATGAAGCTAATGTTCCATGCTCATCAACAACCCTCACAAGACTGAAACATAATCTAACTATGTAAATCTCAATCCAAAAACCATTTCTAATACTTACCATAATATAATTCAACCATTCTTCAGCAAGCAGGATCACAGATCGCCCCCTAACTGACTGTATCTATGAAACTTAGAAAAGTTAAGCGTCCGGTCTGCCCTGTGTTATTCAACCTTTAGGATTTCTGTTGTTTTCTCAGAAAGCATGTCTTTCAGGAGGTAAACCCCAATTAATATCACCACCGCTAGAGTTAAGCTTATGGGAATTAAAAAGGACTCTAAATCAAGATTCGTACGATAAGCAAATTGCGATAACCAGCGCAAACCCACATAATATGCAACTGGTATGGCAATAATTGCACTTACCATGAAGGAGGTCAGCATTTCCCCGTTTAGTTTATAATAGATATTTAGTGGTGTAGCACCAAGAATCCTTCTGATCGCAAACTCTTTTTTCTTAAATTCCAGGATATGTTTTAAATACCCGAATAATCCAAATAATGCCAGGAAAAAAGCCAGGAAAGTGAAGCTTTTCGATATACTTCCCATGAGATTCTGATCCTTGTAGGTCTCGGCGAAGGCATTTTCCAGTAACTCAAACTCAAAAGGGGTTTCAAAACCATTTTCTTTCCATAATTCAGGTAGGTGCTCACTTAAATTCTCAAACTGATTTGTTTCAAATGCTATCGTGCTTGCTCCAACTGCATCCGCCGGTAAATGAAAGAAGACCAAGGGTTCAATGCGACTTTTCAATGATTTGAAGTGAAAATCTTTCATTACTCCAATGATCCTGAACTCTTTATTGCTGTACCACGGTATGTTTGCCACCATTATAGAGTTAATTAATGGTCGGCTGTTACTACTACTTATTTGGCGTGCTGCTGTTTCATTAATAATGACGCAAAGAGTGTCTGAATCAAACCCGCTGAAATTTTTTCCCTCCTTAATCTCTATGCCCATTGAGGTGAAGTAATCCTTATTAACCAAGTTATAGATCAAATTGTAATCTGTCCTATAAATATTAATAGTGCCTTCTCTGTAGTTTGAAAAAAATGGGAACATAGAAGAGCCAATCGAATTAACATAAGGAAAACTTCTTGCCGCATTTATAAATCCCAAATAATTCCCGCCAATCCCCTGAGGGGCCGGAATAAGCATCCTGTCCGATTTTTCATAGCCCGTATCCAAAGAGTCAATATAATCGATCTGTTTAATAACTATGGTTGTGGCGATCATCAATACTATCACAATAAAAAATTGAATCGTTAATGAGGTTAATTTTGCTAACGAATATTTCCCAAGAGCCATCAGGCTCTTACCTTTCACCAAGTCTAGCAGCCGGCTCCTACGTAAAAATATAACCGGAATTATTCCGGCTATGAATCCAATACTAAGGCAAATCATTGAAAGAGTGAACACCAAATTAGCGGTTAAATTCAATCTGTACCCAAGAGTTTCAGCGAAAATTGGTTTACCAACGAAAGTTATGAGCAGGAAAACAATTGAAAATGCTACAAGGCTTTTTACAATCGAGTCAAGTATAAGGATTCTTGGAACTGGATTTTTATGCCCAAACATTTTAAGCATACCAAGGAATTTAATTTTGGATGAAACGTGAATTGTATTGGTGTTGATGAAATTTATGGACGTTAGAATGATGATAGACAAGGCGATAAACCATAGTATATAGATTTGATTTGGTTCAGTTTTTCCAGATAAATCATTTCGGATATCGGTACTTAAATGGGTTTTTTGTATGGGTTGCAGATATTGACTCTTGACTTTTCTATTTAGGTCAGTCAACCTGTTATTAAGGTCTGATTCGATCAAGTTCTTCCTATTTCTATCTAATTGGTCGTTGAACTTCATATATGTAAAAAAGTACAAACCATTATTTTCTAATAATCTGCTCCAGTGTCCATATGAATTTCCGGTTAACAGGAAATCAAATTTGAAGCTTGAATTGTCTGGCACTTGTTTATAAATGCCAGTAATCAAGACAGTTCTCAAACCCCATCCATCATCAATTGCCAATTCACGTCCGATTACATCTATGCTTCCAAAATATTTTATAGATAGTTCCCTTGTTAATGCTATTGAATTGATCTGCGAAAACATGGTATTGCGATCACCGGCTAAAATTCCAAAATCAAAAACATCATTGAAACTTTCATCCACATAAATCCCGCTATTTTCGCTGAAATACCCTTTATCGGTTTTAACTTTCATTCCATAATAAATAGGGATAAAATGGGTTACGCTTTCTAGAGATGGAATACTTCCTTTGAGATATTCCTTCAATGCCCCCTTGGCCTTTGGGATTTGAACATTCCCGCTTTCACCTTCAGTTATGGTTATAACCCGATAGATTTTTTCGTAATCCTTATGGAACTTATCAAAACTAAGTTCTTTACTCACAACCAGAAAAACTAAAGTAAAGCCACAAAACCCAACAGCCAAACTGGACACTAGGAGCAAAAACTTTATACGTTCTCTGAAAATACTTCTCATTATTATCTGAAGCAACTTTTTCATTGTAAACTAGTTTTTGCTAAGACTAAGATTAATAAGCCAGTTAAATGTTTCATAAAGGACACCTATGAGTAACGGCCCGGCTAGCATGCG
>DNTK01000430.1 GCA_003508755.1 Bacteroidales bacterium
GTTTTCCACGTCCGATATTTCTTCCTGAAGATTTATAAAGTTCTGATTAGCCTTTAAATCAGGATAGGCTTCCACCGATATCTGAAGCCCCTGAAGAGCTTGTGATAATTGGTTCTCGGCGGCTATTTTTTCATTGATTCCTGTAGCCTGAATAGCATGAGATCGGGCATCGGTAACACGAGTTAACACTTCCTTCTCATGTTTCATATATCCTTTAACAGCTTCAACCAATTGAGGAATCAGATCGTGCCGTTGCTTAAGTTGTACATCGATGTCAGAAAAGGCCTGCTCGCGGTTATTGCGCAAACGTACTAGACGGTTGTACAGGCTGATTAACATCAAGGTAATCATTACTACAGCTGCAATAATGATAATGGTTGTCACATTCATAGTACTTAGAGTTTAAGTTGATAGTTTTGATTCTAAAAGTCTTAAATTTAATAAATCCAAATGCAATTACAAGTGCTTTAATGAATCGCTTATTGCCAGCGTTTCTTCCCATACTCGTAAAAAGTTTCCGGAAAGAACCTTTTCAATGTCATCTTCTGAATATCCACGTTCTAGTAATTCTGCAATCAAATTTGGATAAGCTGAGACATCAGGCACATCGGCAGGTTGTGATGGTCCTATGCCATCGAAATCGGAACCTAAACCGGCATAATCGATGCCCGCAATTTTTACAATATGATCGATATGGTCGGCAATGCGCGAGGCATTGGAATACACTTGGTTTGATTTACTGTATTCTTCAACATAGGTTTTTCCCTCGGGCGACCAGACACTTACTCCTATGGAATCTTTCAGGTTCCATAGGTAATCCCAACTTTTCTTACAGGTTGCATCGATAAAACTGGAACCAAAATTCACCATCATAATACCGCCTTTTGAGGCAATCAGTTTTATCAGGGTATCCGAGAGGTTACGTTCGTACCCTGGCACATATTTCTGTGTGGCTGAATGAGAAGCTATAACGGGTGCTTTTGAATGCATTGCAGCCTGAATGGAAGCTTTTTCGCTGGAATGCGATACATCCACCATAATACCCTCCAGGTTCATTTTGTCAATTACCTCAAAACCAAACGGGCTTAGGCCGTTCCATGCCCGGTTTGTGTCATAGCTGGAGTCGCTGATTTTATTTGTAATCGAGTGACAAAGGGTGATGTAGATAAATCCTTTATCAGCCAGGTAATCAACATAATTCAGATCGTCACCAATCGGTGCACCATTTTCCATAACAAAGGGAAGTGATAGCAACCCTTTTTCAAAGTTCAGTCTCACCTCTTCAGGTGTTTTGGCATAGGCCAATAATCCCGGATTTCCGGAGATAAGCGAATCGATTGTATGAATCTGATTATCTGCCATTTTTCTACCCTCTTCAATATCGATATCAGGAGAAATATACACCACAGACATTACGGCATTTAAACCACCTTTGCCGGCCCGAATAACATCAAAGTCGCCAATGGATGATTCAATAAGCACATTAGAGGGTCGATATATTAAGCGGCTTGGCCAGTCGATATGACCATCCAGGAGCAACAACCGTTCACTTAACTCATTTGCTTGCTGCATATGTTCAGATATATCCGAATTGCGGGCCATTTGACAACTTTCAAAGAGTAGCACTAAACTTACAATAAATAAATAGCCAGTGGAAACAAATACACTTCTTTTCATTGTTGGAGAATCAAATTGATTAATCATGACGAAAATACTATTTTGAGAAATAAACTCCCTATTAAATGATTTAGAATGATTCTAAATCCTGTTTTATCGGCCATCCGTAAATTGGTAATAAACCCTATCTTTGAACAAATTTAGTTTATGGCCGAAATTGGAAAATACAATCAGCTTAAGGTTGCAAAAGAAGTGGAATTTGGGGTTTACCTGAACGATGAAGAACATGGTGAAATTCTTTTACCCCGGCGGTATGTTCCCGAACAATGCAGTGTGGGTGATGAGCTGGAGGTATTTATTTATCTCGATTCGGAGCAGCGAATTATTGCTACCACAGAAAAACCTTTCGCTCAGGCAGGTGAGTTTGCTTATCTTGAAGTGGTATCGGTTTCGGCAGCCGGCGCTTTTCTGAACTGGGGACTCATGAAAGACTTGCTTCTTCCCTATCGCGAGCAAAGATCGGAAGTAAAGGAGGGTGAAAAAGTGTTTGTATATGTATATCTCGATATGGAAAGTAAGCGCTTGGTAGCTTCTTCAAAAATTGATAAGCACATCGATAATCTTCCTGCATATTACCAACCCGGAGATGATGCCGATGCCATTGTTTGGGCAAAAACCGATCTTGGATATAAAGTTATAATGGAAAACCTTTACAGCGGCATCCTTTATAAAAACGAAGTCTTTGAAGACCTGCAGGTAGGACAAAGCGTCCAGGTTTTTGTTAAAAAGATTCGGGACGATGAAAAAATTGATCTGGCCTTGTATAAGCCAGGATACGAAAAAGTAGATGATTCAGCTCATCAGGTTCTAAAATATTTGAAGGCGCACGATGGTTTTATGCCCTTTCATGACAAGAGCCCTGCCGAAGGAATACAAAGTGTATTTGGGATGAGTAAAAAAACATTCAAAAAGGCACTGGGAGCGCTTTATAAGAGCAAGCTGGTGGAGTTAGTCGATGGGGGCGTTAAGTTAAATGGATAATCGCCTTCGCAATTAGTTCTGTGGTTGAAAATGAGAAAATAGATGAATGCATCAAAGCAGAAACGTTTAATCCCATGGTAACCAATAAAAGATAACTGCTCACTGATAACTGTTCACTACTCGGCATCAAATGTTTTAGTAGAATCTTTTAAGAGACTATTAAGCTCATTCAACTCCCTTTTGGTAAAATACCTCCACTTACCCACTGGTGAGTCAAGTTCAATATTCATAATCCGTATGCGTTTAAGGCGCTTAACTTCGTAACCAAGGTACTCACACATTCGTCGAATCTGTCTGTTTAATCCCTGAGTAAGAATAATTCTGAACTCGCATTTACCGGTTTGCTCCACGAAACATTTGCGGGTAACTGTGTCGAGTATGGGCACACCATTACTCATACGTTGAATAAATTTTGCGTTGACGGGCTTATCTACTTTAACGATATATTCCTTTTCGTGCCTGTTTCGTGCCCGTAATATTTTATTTACAATATCCCCGTCGTTGGTCAGGAAAATAAGTCCTTCGCTTGGTTTGTCGAGTCTTCCGATCGGAAAAATCCGTTTTGGGTAATTGATGAAGTTAATGATATTATCCTTTTCCCTTTTTGTATCAGTCGTGCACACAATACCCCGTGGTTTATGAAAGGCAAGGTAAACAGGTTTTTCAGAAGGTGCAGTGATAAGTTCACCCTTCACTTTAATCTCGTCATCTTTGGTGATTTTGGAGCCCATTACAGCTACTTTACCGTTGATTAGTACCTTTCCCTCCCCGATGAGCTTATCGGCCGCTCTGCGTGAGCAATAGCCTACTTCACTCAGGTATTTATTTATGCGTATTTGTTCGTTTTCATTCATAGAGTGTTGCAAAGTAAGGAAAGAAATAAACGACTACCAAAACCATTGGTTTACTTCGGTCTGTTCATCCAATGTATTGAATCTACGCTGTGTTTTCATTGCAAATAGCTTTACAATAACTATTTTAGAAGAAAATAATCTTAATATGCCGCAAATCAAAAAACCAATAAAAGTACTTTTCGTTTGCATGGGCAATATTTGTCGTTCCCCGTCGGCCGAAGCTGTGATGAATGACTACATTCAGAGAGAAGGATTATCCGACAAAATAAAATGCGATTCCGCAGGGACCATTTCCTACCATGCCGGCGAACCGGCTGATGCCAGGATGCAGAAACACGCCATAAAACGCGGATATGACTTAACCAGTATTTCGCGCCAATTAACCGCTTACGATTTTGACGAGTTTGATTACATCGTCGGTATGGATGATGAAAATATGGTGAATATGCAACATTTTATGCCCTCTGTACAGGCAGCAGAAAAAACTTCCAAAATGACTGACTACTGTTC
>DNTK01000459.1 GCA_003508755.1 Bacteroidales bacterium
GTATTTTTGAGAGAACGATTTAAAGGTTTATCCTTATTTTTAAGGAGTATATAAAACATGGGATGGTAAATCAGGTATCATCCCGGCCAAACGTGTAGTTTATCACATTAGTTTTTCCTTGTGCATTTATGAAACTGTTCAAATTAATTTTACTGTTTATTTTTTTTTCCACAACAATATTTTCTCAGGAAGTATTAATAAACACTGTTTATATCAATTTTATCGCTGACACTCTGCTGCCTGTCAACTATTGCATAGACTCAATTTCAGAAAATCGAAACAGCAACAATCAGCTTATTGGATTTACACGCCAAAAAAAATATTTAGTCATTCCGGTTGACAAAGAAATAAGAGTTATGGAGCCAATAAGCCGCACACTAATAGATGGGGCAATACCAGTTAATGGTTGCAGGGACACTTTCTCCCTGTCAATCAACCATTTTTTTATTGAGCAATTTAAAGGACGTTTACAATCCTATTTCGTATTAGAGGCTGATATTCATATTGAAAAGTCGGGAAGTGAGATAGGTACGCTCAGTTACAACTATAAATATTCGCCCCCCGGAAAAAAAACTCCGGTACCCGACATAAAAGAGACCATGCTGCACAAATGGCATCAGCAATTTAAATTGGATATGCTGGCAGTTAATATCTATTCCAACGATTCTCTTGCATTGCCGCCTGAGGTTTTCATTCATTCCATAACCGACCATGTGAATTATTTAAGCACCAGCCTCGGTGGAGTGGTCGGGTTAAATTTCTGGCAGTTAGAAGGGGAGTTTTATTTTACGCGACCCGAAACCAATGAAAACCAGTTTTTTCATGCAGGAATTATCCGATATCAAAACACTCCCGAGCTTGAAATGATCGGTTTTGGTAAACGCTCCAGCCATTATTATAAGCGAATAACTGAACATAGTCTAATAGATATAAACAGCAATATATTAATTGGTATTAATAAATGGAAAGACGCTAAAGATATTAAGCTGCAACAGGTTGTGCAGTTTTCAGTTTCATCGGCACAAAGTTGGGTTTTTGATAAGAAGAATTCTACTGGATGGTCTCTGAAGGCTGGACTATTCGAAAATGTGTATTACATCATTGAAAAAAAGGTTGAATTTCAGATAGGTCTCTATCTTAGTGCTGGTTATAAGTTTTAAATCGCGAAATAAATACATTGAAAAAAGTCCTCATCATATTCATTGCTTCGTTATTCGGCCTACTGGCAAATGCCCAGTCATATAGCATCTCTGGATACATTACCGATAAAAAGAACCGTGAAACACTTATTGGGGCAACCATTATAATTAATCCGGTAAACAAAGCTGTTGTATCGGATAAATATGGTTTTTACACCATAACCGGTTTAAAACCTGGTAGCTACGAATTAATTATATCACACATTGGCTATGCTCCTGTGAAAAAGACGATAGCGCTGACTGATCGTGGCCTGGTACTGGATGAAATAAAACTTACTCCGGTGGCAGTACCTCTCAAAGAAGTATCGATCATGGCAATAAAACCGGATAAAGTGGCAGACCGGGAAATTGAAATAGGTCAGAAAGTGCTTACTCCTAAACTAATAGAATCCATTCCAACCGCCCGAAACGATATCTTTTCCGCAATCAAATACCTTCCGGGGATCGATCGCACCGAACCCTTTTCGCCCCTGTATACAACACGCGGAGGTGATCCGGGCGAAAATGCTGTTCTGCTCGATGGAGTCATGATTTATAATCCATATCACTCATCGGTTACCTCCGGAATATTTAATACCCAAACCATTAAAAATGTCGATTTACTTGTGGGTGGTTTTAGTGCCGAATATGGTGGCCGTAACTCATCGGTCATGTATATTACAACAAAAGATGGAAACTCAAACAGGTTGCATGGCGAGGTAGAACCCAGCACTTTTCACTCCAAAGTATTCCTGGAATTTCCGGCCGGTAAGAATGCTTCGATGGTTATTGCAGGCAGATACCTGTATGATATTCCGTACAATTTCCTGTTTCAAAACACCAACTATTTTTACGACTATAATATTTCCTACACCAAGCGCCTGAATAATCGTAATCGATTGACAATAAAATATTTCGAATCGAAGGATTT
Organism: Bacteroidales bacterium; assembly: GCA_003508755.1. GTDB lineage: Bacteria > Bacteroidota > Bacteroidia > Bacteroidales > UBA10428 > UBA10428. The sequence goes on from DNTK01000459.1 coordinate 2,110, forward strand.
TACCGGGTATAACTTCAATACTTTTTACAGGTATTTGGGCAACTCCTTTGGTACAGATATTTATGACGACTTTACACTCGAACAGCGTAATCGGTGGATGAATCGTTCAGCAACCGTCATCCACAAACTAATTTTAACGCCAAGGATATACATGCGGAACCAGGTTTATTACTCCACGCATGCATCGAACAATTACTCAGGACTTGACTTTCTTATTAAGCTGCCGAATGAAAATAACGATACACTGACGTTGCAATGGGCCAGCAACAGCAAAATTAGCAGTGAAATACAGGACTTAAGTGCAAAATCTACCCTAAGCTTTCAGGCAGCTGCTTTTAATGAAATCAGACTGGGGGCAGAATATAACACCTACCAATTTAAAAATAGCATTCGCCTTAACGATGTCGATAACGGTTCACTTAAACGCTATCCTGCTCTTCTTTCTGTTTTTGCAGAAAATGTGCTTACTACTCCCTATTTTATATTCCGCCCGGGCATACGACTAACGCAATACCGTCACGGCGCCTGGCTTACCGAACCGCGGGTTAATATTGTATTAAACCTGCCCTATTCCTTAAAATTAAAGGCTGCTTATGGTGAATTTCTTCAATACATCATAAGTATGAACACCAACGAAATAGAAATGAGCCAAATTGTCGATTATTATTACCCGATATGGGATAAGCCTCCAAGCAAGTCGATCCACTATATTGTTGGATTGGAAAAAAGACTAACACCAAGCCTGCAACTGAGCATTGACGGTTATTTTAAGGATATTACCACCACCTATACCTTTGATGTAAACCAGGATTATTCCGAAAATTACCTTTTCTCCAATAAGCTAGCCCAAGGTTCCGGTAAAGCATATGGTTTAGAATTTTATTTGCATGGAAGAGCACGATTATTTTCAGGATGGATAGCCTACAGCTGGGCAAGGGCAACACGAAGGTATCCAGAATCGGAAATAAACAACGGAAAAGAACATCCTTTTGATTATACACGAGCGCATACCATAAAATCAGTCATGAATTACCAGGTAACTCCCAATTTTGCCTTTAATACGTCATTTTTGTTTCAATCAGGAATACACCGCAGCATCGAAACAACCACCCAGAGTTACTATCTCTATAATCCAAGCACGAATAAAACAAATCACTTCCCGCTGTATGCATCTGCAGGGAAGAACAAAGCAAAAATGCCACCCCTGGTAAATCTCGATATTAGTATACGTAAAAAACTGGTTCAGGGAACCGGTAAAAAACTGGCCGACTTTTTCAAAGCCGAAGAGTCGTATGTCACAATTACTGTCCGAAATATTTTATTCCTGTACCGGAATGTGGAATATTACTATCCGGGTACTTTTATTGAACCTTATTATGACAAATACATCCCTTTTGGGTCGAATTATATTCCTCAATTAGGTATTAGTTACACGCTAAAGTTTTAAAACATGAAGTGGATATCATTTATAAAAGTTACGATTATCGCTTTCAGTTTTTTTTCCTGTAAAGAAACACTTGATGTTTATCTTGGGGTACCTTTACAACCAGATATTACTGAAAACAATTACGAACCAGGGCTTAATATTATTGGAATACTTCGCCCAGACTTTACTGATACTATAAACAGGTCGTTTGTACATGCACAAGAGGTTGCACCTGCTATAAACAATTACCCCGAATTTACTCCCGACAGTATGATCATTAAAACTGCCGACATAGCTATTTCTAATACCTCCGGTAATGTGTATGAATTTGAATATACCCAATACGATAACTTATTTGATGAATTTCAGTACCGCCCAACTTCAGATTTTCGACCCCATGCAGGAGAAAGTTATTTCATTTCGTGCAGTTATTCGGATTTGCCAGTACTTACATCTTCAACTATCATACCCAATGAACCAAAAGTAATTGAGGGTTCCATTTTTTTGGAGAATGATAAAATACGTTTAGAGTTGGAAGCCGATACCAGTATCTTTTTATTTGAGATATACTCATTTGCCCAGGACAAAAATACCGGATTTACGCGTGTTGTTTCGAACCGTTTCACCGCCACCCCATTGGAGATAATAATTTCGGAACCGCAACCAGACCGAATAGTGATCTATGGTTACGATTATAATTTAACCAGCTATGTGTTAAATTCAAATACCAGCCTTAATTTCAATAAATACAGACAACCTTTCGGGAATGTTGAAAACGGATATGGTGTATTTGGCTCATTGAATTATATCCTTTATTCCCTGGAATAGGTCCTTTACATTTGTTTCTTTTGAAAGATAAATTTTACATTCAGCATGAATTAAAATAAGATGTAAACGAAATGCAGAGCGCATGTATATTCAATATGTAAATGAAAAAAGGTACTAACACCATTCGTAATTTTCTGATTATTTTCGCCCTATTAATATGTATCAGAGCATTAGGTACTTATAATCCTGTTAAGAGAACCTACCATACAAATCTCCTGAAAGGTACTCCCCCTGAAATTAATGGTAATCTTAACGATAGCAGTTGGAATTCTGTAACCTGGCAAAAGAACTTTATCCAGCAAAAGCCTGTGGAAGGAGCTGCTCCCTCAAAAGAGACCCTGATAAAAGTTATGTACGATGAAAACAACATTTATGCTGCCATCTTCTGCTATGATACCCCGGACAACATAAGACGAATATTTACCAAACGCGACCAGTTTGGTGGTGATATTGTTGGGCTGGCATTCGACAGTTTCAACAATCAACGAACCGCCTATGAGTTTAACCTTACTGCAGCAGGGCAAAAAATTGACCTGATGCATACCGGCGATGGCAATATTGATTTTAACTGGGATGCGAATTGGGAGGGTGTAACAGGCCTTACAGACAGTGGTTGGGTTGCCGAATTTAGAATCCCGTTTAGCCAACTTCGCTACAACAAACAAGAAGAACATACCTGGGGGTTCTTCGCCTGGCGATTTATCGATAGAAACAAAGAAGAGGCTCAATGGGTGTTGCTTCCTGTAAATGGACCCCATGGTGTACATAATTTTGGTCAGATCGACGGAATTTCCAATATCCGTACTTCTCGACAAACAGAGTTTCTGCCTTATGTATCGGGTAAGTATGAGTACAGTGGCAGAAAGGAAAATCCATACATTGGGTACAACAACATTGTGCCCAATGCCGGTGTGGATATGAAGGTGGGTATTTCTTCAAATTTTACGCTCGATGCAACAATAAATCCAGATTTTGGGCCAGTTGAAGCTGACCCTGCCCAGCTGAACCTGTCAGCCTTTGAGATTTTTTTCGAGGAAAGACGCCCTTTCTTTTTAGAGGGAAGGGATATCTTTAATTTTTCTATTGGTGGAAATCAGTTGTTTTATTCGCGTCGATTGGGTGCTTCCGCCAACTATCAGCCTGATACTGAAGATGGTGAATACTTTGAATCGCCTGATAATACAACCATACTGGGATCCGGGAAAATAACCGGCAGAACATCGAACGGTTGGTCGGTAGGATTACTGGAAACAGTAACCAACAATGAATACGGCATGCGCTATAGCCCGTTCGATTCGATTGCATCAGCCGGAAGCCATGCAAAGGAAAGAATTCTTGTTGAGCCCATGACCAGCTATTTTGCCAGTAGAATTAAGAAAGAGTCCGAGGATGCTAACACCATTGTTGGTGGCTCCTTCAATTCAGTCATACGCAATCTTAACGATCCGGTGTTGGAGCAGGAATTTATCCATTCAGCGCATACAGCCGGTATCGATCTCATTCAATACTTCAATGATAAAGATTACTATATTATGGTAAGTGGCATGATGAGTCATCTTAAAGGATCCGAGGCAGCTATTTCAAAGAAGCAGGAATCCCACATCCATCGTTTTCAAAGGCCCGATGCCAAACACCTCGAATTTGATTCCACCAGAACTACTTTAACCGGCACATCAGGATTTTTTGAGCTCGGTAAAAACAGCGGAAAATTCCGATTCGAAACAAACATTTCCTATTTCTCACCAGAACTCAACATCAATGACATAGGTTTTATGGCAGAAACAGATTTTTACGAGCAAGAAAATGAAATCAGTTTTCACCATACAGAACCTGGGCGGTTTATCAGAGAATTTCACATTGAGCTTGAAAATAACAACCGGTTTACGTTTGGAAATGAAAAAACG
>DNTK01000165.1 GCA_003508755.1 Bacteroidales bacterium
TTTGAGTAGATCACTCCACCTTCGCGGTAATCGAATAATACACTTAAACTTAAACCTTTATAAGTAAAAGTATTCGAAATACCTAGGGTGAAATCAGGATAGATGTTACCTAACCTAACATTTTCCTCTTGCAACCGGAATCCCTGGTCATCAATTAGAAATTCTCCCGAAACTGAATCTCTTGCATAACCAGTTCCGAAAAGTGCACATGCTTCTCCAGGTCGAGCTTTCACTTGAAGTCCATTTATACCTCCAGATAGATTAAATTCCTCTACACCAGGAGCCAAATTAACTACTTCCTGCTCGATCTTTGTAAAGTTAGCACTTATATCCCATTGGAAATTTGGTGTAGATACTGGGCTTGCTGTCAATAATATTTCCCATCCTGAATTTCTGGTCTTACCAATATTTATAAGCCTTGAATTAAATCCGGATGATGGTGATTGACTTAAGGAAATTATCTGGTCATCTGTCTCAGTATTAAAATAACCAATATCTAATCCAAACCTTCCATTAAAAAACTGTAATTCTGCACCAACTTCATAACTGGTTTGGATTTCTGGTTTCAAATTCTGAGCCGGAATTTGAGTTGTTTGTTCGAAACCTAGTTGACTGTCAAATGGGAAAGCTAAACCCGCAGCTCCTGACAATACAAAGAAGACAGATGTTTTAGGAAAATATTGAAAATCCAAACTGTATGGATTCGCATCACTTCCCACCTGTGCCCAGCTAGCTCTTAACTTTCCGAATGATATAATTTCGGAGGGTAAATTGAAGGCATCAGAAAAAACGAAACTGGTACTTACAGATGGATAGAAGAACGACCTGTTATCTACTGGTAAAGTGGAAGACCAGTCATTTCTTCCAGTTATGTTTAAAAATAAGTAATTATTATATTCAAACCCAACATCAAAGTATGCACCCATTAATCTTTGTGTCGACTCGAATAAATCAGTAATATTCTGATTTGCATTTGCCGGTCTATAAACACCAGGTGCCGAGAGCTCTACGCTACGTTGTGTAAATTGAAAGAAATCTCTTTGGTTAACATTCCAACCTCCAATTACTTTTAGACCTAGTCCATCGGTAATACTATGTGTGAAAGTGACAATTACATCAGAATTAAATTGCTTTTGTTTTAATTCATCAATAAAGAAAGCACCGTCTTCAGCGTTGATTGTACCCTGAGATGTAGGTGCAAACCTTGTTTCAGAACTGAAATCATAACCCACTCTTCCGGTTACATTTAAGAATGGAAAAGGATCATATTGAACAGTAATATTACTGATCAATCTGTCTCTATCCAGTTTAAAAACATTTTCATTTAATAACCAATAAGGGTTGTTGGTCGCTTCGTTTAAAGGTCTTTGTTCACCAAACTCATTTTTGTATTCCTTTAAATCATTAATATTATAGGTTATTGGAAGATTGTATATAGTACCACCCACTGAGTTATTAAAACCGACTGTTGGACGACCATCATTGTCCGTTTTAGAATATTGTACACCTATACTTGCAGAAACATTATTGTCCAACTTTGTACCTGCATTCAAGGAAATATTATTTCTTATAAGTTTTGTGTTGGGAACAATACCTTTTTGATTTGTATTGGTATACCCTAATCTGAAATTCGTGTTTTCATTGCCATTTGATATTGCAACACTGTTAATCAGTGTTTGCCCCGTTTCAAAAAAATCATTGAAATTATCTTCGTAGACTCTTAAAGGTCCGGGTTGACCTAGCCAATTACCTTCAGGAATATCTTGACCAGTAATCCTTGCTCCCCAAGACCTTACGGTATTTTCTCGAATATCTCCCTGGGTTCCGGGACCGAATTCATTCTGTAAATCAGGTGACCTCATAACATCATCAAATCGTATACTTGAATTTACAGTGATGTTAGTTTTGCCTCTGGTATTTTTACCTTTCTTTGTAGTGACAATAATCGCACCATTTCTGGCTCGCTGTCCATAGAGTGCAGCAGCAGTTGATCCCTTTAATACGGTTATACTTTCAACATCATCAGGGTTAATATCTTGAGCTGTATTCCCATAATCATAATCATTGGCAAATCTGGTATCGCCTCCGTCTCCTGGTATAGATTGGGTGTTTGTATTAAAAACAGGAACACCATCAACTACGAATAGTGGCTGAATATCATCTGATAAAGCAGCAGCACCTCTAATCAATACTCTTGATGAACCACCAATTGACCCACCTGAACTGGAAATATTCACTCCAGCTACTTTACCCTGAAGGGAATTAACAACATTAGTTTCACGAGCTTTTAGAATTTCATCAGAATCGATGGTTGAAACTGCATATCCAGTTGATCGAGCTTCTCTTTCAATACCCGCAGCAGTTACAACAATTTCAGTTAATTGTTTGATATCGGCTGTCATAACCATATCAATAACAGACTGCCCGCCAATGTTTACTTCTTCCGTAGCGAGTCCAATGAAAGAAAATACTAAAATACCTCCATTTCCAGGAACATTGATGCTGTAATTTCCGTCAATATCAGTAACGGTTCCTACAGAAGTTCCCTTAAGAATTACGTTTACTCCTGGTATAGGTGTTCCTTCCTCCTCGGAAGTCACCGTACCTGTGACTGTGCGCTCCTGAGCCATTGCCTGTCCCCATAGAAAGGACAACAGCACGAAGCCGAAAAGTAAAATCCTCTTCATAAATAGCTAATTTTGGTTAAAAGATTATAATATTACATAAACCAAATCTAGAATAAAAGTTCTAAAAATCTAAAAAAAAATGTTGATTTAATTTGAAACACCCTGCTGAAAGACCTTATCAGATATGATTTTTAATTGGAAAAACATGGTATTAAACCAAAATTTTGCATATTTCAATGCTTTACAAGAAATATAATTTGGTTAACAGTTAAATTTTCAAATTAAAATAAACCCACACTATTTAATCACTGCCCACTGGATGAATTCATAGGTCACAATAAATTAGACAGTATAATATTAAGGTAATATTGAATAATAAAAGAATATTTGATATGCCGGAAATACTATTCTGCAAATGGATCATAATCATAACGTAAACCGAAGTGCCGGAGTAAATCATCAGCTTTTTCTAATATTTCGAGATTTAGTTTTGTATTAAACTATATAAAAATCTTACATGCCAATAAAAAAGCCTCCGCAGAGGAGGCTTTAATAACTTTGAACATGAAAATTTATTATTGTTTGGTGAGAAATACCTCTCCCGAGTCACCAAAGGTATTGGACCAGGTGATCCTAATGGTTCCATTGATAACCGCAGGATCAGGAAGTGAGCCATTAATGGTGAAAGGATCTCCGTATTGATCGGTATCTCCATTATCGGATATCACCGTGCCACATACATTTAATGTGCCTTCCGGTGCATCATCGCTGTATAGCTCCGGATAAACGCCAAACGACATATCATCAATGGCAAATTGTCCGTCATTGAGTTTGGTAATCGTTACGGTGGTTTGAAGTGCTTCGTACTCCGTGCCATCACCCAGCACCCCATTGGCAAATACATCATACGTTCCGGAAATATCCTCAGCAGACGGACAGATCACCAGAATATCAGTACTTATCGTCGAAGCTCTTCGCTGAGCCTGGTCTATTACGGTTACGGTGATGTCAACTTCTCCGGTAGCCAATGCTTCTCCTGCCGAATATACTCCGGTAACAACCGCATTGCTCTTTCCTATGGCATCATTAACCGATTGTTCATCCAACTCAATAGAACCTGCGCCTGCCGATGCCAAAACCTCATCGATCCCGCCACCCGGCACACTGGTAATGTCAATAGTGACATTGGTCGTTCCGTTGGATAATAAGGTATCCTCTTCTGTGGACACAGTGAAAATTGGCCCGTCAGATAGATAGTCCACTTCTATATCAATGGTAGAAGAAGTGGATTTGGACTGTGGTTCTACGGCCTGCGCATTGACCAGGTAATTCTGTTGGTCAAATACCACTACGGTGATCGTAATTAGGGCTTCCTCAGAAA
>DNTK01000600.1 GCA_003508755.1 Bacteroidales bacterium
TTATTGCCACCGATGGTGATTTTAATGTCGGTCTCTCGTCTAATTCTGAGATGAAAAAACTAATAAAAGAAAAAAGAGATGAAGGCATTTATCTCACTTGTTTAGGCTATGGCATGGGTAACTACAAAGATTCAAAACTTGAAATACTAGCTGATAATGGAAATGGAAACTATGCTTACATTGATAACATTCAAGAGGCAGAAAAAACTTTAATAGCGGAATTTGGCGGAACACTATTTACTGTGGCAAAGGACGTTAAAATTCAGATAGAATTCAATCCTTTTAATATCAGTGCATATCGATTAATTGGATATGAAAACAGACTCCTTAATGACGAGGATTTTAACGACGATACAAAAGATGCAGGTGAAGTTGGCTCAGGCCACACTGTAACTGCTCTGTATGAGCTCATCCCAGCAGGTACAAAAAACAAATACACAAAAAATATCGACCCCCTTAAATATCAAACTAGCAATATACTGAAAACCGAGGAACTGGCCACAGTGAAAATAAGGTATAAACCAACAAAAGACAACACCAGCATCTTTTTTGACAAAGCAGTTATAAAAAACACAGAGTGGTTCAATGAAGCTTCTGAAGATTTAAGGTTTTCTGCATCGGTTGCAATGTTTGGAATGCTTATAAGTGAGTCGGAATATGGAAAAGGTATTGATTATAAGCAGATAATTGAACTTGCTCAAAATGCTCGTTCGGAAGATAAAGATGGCTATCGCGCAGAATTTGTCAGGTTAGTAAAATCATTGAAAAACTTCAGGTAATCTTAATATTGCTATCTGGTGCACATACCTGCATACCACAATTATATAAAACAACTCGTTACCCGCAATTCTATCGCTACCCTATGATTTATTTGGTTCCAAAAGCTGTCTGTTTGAGTGCAGGCAGCTTTTACACGCCTACTCCAATAACCAGCACATCGTCTATCTGTGGTTTTTCTCCCATCCAGTTTATAAGGTTCTTTTCCAGCGTTTGATGTTGCTGATGCATGGGTTTTTTATGTATCTCGAGGAGTAGGTTCTTAAAATTACGGATCATCAGCTTTTTGTCCTCCGGACCACCGATTTGGTCGGCATAGCCATCTGTAAATAAGTAAATTTTATCTTCAGGCACCAAGTCTATTACATGGTTTGTAAATGATTCCTGTGGCCCTGAAAATGCTCCTACAGGCATTCTGTTTGCTTTGTATTCATATATTTGACCATTTCGCACCAACAAGACAGGATTATAGGCTCCTGCAAATTGCATGGTTTTTGCCTGAAAATCAAATACACACAATGCCAGGTCGATACCATCGCGGGCCTCTTTACCATTTTCACCCTGCGACAGTGTCGATACTACATCTGACCGAAGAAGATTAAGTATTTCTGCTGCATTTAATTTTTCATCCTTATTCACTATTTCGTTCAGGAATGATACGCCCAACATACTCATAAATGCTCCAGGAACACCATGTCCTGTGCAATCGGCAGCAGCAATTACAATCTTATTTTTAATTTTTGTAGCCCAATAAAAATCTCCGCTGACGATATCCCTGGGTTTAAAGAAAACGAAATAATCATTCAGCAACCCATCCAGCTTCTCTTTTGATGGAAACACAGCTGACTGTATTTTTTGAGCATACTCTATGCTGCTGGTAATCTCATTGTTTTTTATTTCAATTTCTTCTTTTTGTTTAGCAATTTCGTGGGTACGCTTCTCCACCATCTTACTGAGCATTTCTTTCTCCTTTGTAAGATTTCGCTCCCTGTATTTTATAAAGAAATAAACCAAGCTTCCGAGCAATAAAACTAAAAGAAGATAGAATAGTTTTGTTTGCCTGAAAGGTGTTTGGATCTGAAAATTATAGGTTTTTACTTTACTTTCTACCCCCAGAACATTTTTAGCTTTCACATGCAGAAAATAATCTCCTGCCGGTATAAATGGAAATGATATTTTTGAATCGTGGGACCACCGAGACCAATCATTCATTAAACCTTCAACGAAATAGGTATACTGTGTTGCATTTTGCTTTAAAAAAAAGGGTGCCGACAAATTAAACACCAACGCATTCTCTTTATAACCAATTGTGGATGATTCCAGGTTGACAAAATCATTGTTACCATCAGTAATGTGTGTAAGATAAACTTCCAATTCTTCAAATTTATAGCCTGCACTATCAGGCTTCTCAATTTTATAGAGTTTATCATTATCGGTTATTAGCCAAATATTATTATGGCTGTCGGTATGGATATATTTAATCTTCGTGAACAGGTTAAGAAAAATCCTGGTCTGCTCCAGGTCCTTATTCATGGGAAACGACTCCCAGCTCTGATTATACTTTATCCAGGTATAATTAGCATTTGGAATTATCTGAATGCCTGAATTACCATTATTGGGCAAGAACTCACTGGTTGAAACAATCGTATCCTGTTCGAACCTGTAATGACACGAGGGTTGAAAAAAATACAAGGTGTTATTAATCATGCGAATGTCCACGGGTTCGTAAAACCTGCTTGGAATATAGTGATTTATGTAGCTAAATTCGTCTTTAGCCCGTGCTCGTATAGCTTGAAATATTTTATCGTATCCACCCAACCAAATAGAATCTCTGGTCTGAATATAAGCACATTGTATTGATTCAACAGGAGCCTTGTGTTTTTCGATGATCCACTTATTGTCGTTTAAAAATAACAGATAGAGCTCATCATCTGCAACTGCCACAAGTGTATTATTCTCATCGGCAGCCAGTGTATGAAAGTATTTCTCATCGACGATGACCCTGCCCTTTTTGTTTTTTATTTCGTACAAGCCATTATTTGCCGCCACAACAATCCTATCGGGCAGTACCACCATTTGTTTACACTTATCGTTAATT
>DNTK01000111.1 GCA_003508755.1 Bacteroidales bacterium
ATTCAAACCTTGCTAAAAAGCCGTAAAATGGCCATTAAGGGTGAAGATACCCGACAATTAAAAGAAACTGGTATGGAGGAAAAAAAGGTAAAGGTAAACGGCATGACCTGCAATCATTGCAAGATGAATGTAGAAACCAACCTTAAAAAACTTGAGGGTATTGATGCTGTTGAGGTTAATCTCGATACCCAAGGGGTTACCCTTATTGGTAATAATATTGACCTGGAGAAGGTGAAGAAGACCGTTGAAAGTATTGGTTATAAGTTTGAAAACTAAATAGCTAAGGAATATAAGTTTTCTTGCAATTAGGCCGAACAAAGTTTTGCTTTCTGCGCGGTATTACTTGACAAATCTTAGTTTTTCTTTTGAATATTTCTTCTATATTTAACACTTCGGATTTTCTGGCAATGTAAAGCATAGTTGAGTTGGATAGTATTAAAACAGTCCAATATCTCCAAAATCATTATATACTTTAATAAATAACACTATGAAGAAAAAAACCATTGCCAACTCCCTGGTATTCGTATTTGCACTTTTTTTAAGTACTGCGGTTTTTGGTCAGAAAGATCGTTCAGAAATCGATGACAAGTACAAATGGAATCTTGCGGATATTTACGAAACAGAAGAAGACTGGAAAGCTTCTAAAGAGGCTATTACAGCAAAATTACCCCAGATTAAAGATTTTAAAGGGAAACTCACCCAATCGGCAGGCGATCTGCTGGCGTGCCTTGAATTTAGCACCGAAATAAACAAAGAGGCTGCTAAACTATATATCTATGCAGGTATGAACTCAGATCTGGACATGCGGGATATGAAGTATGCAGGTATGAAGAAAGAATTGCAACAACTGTTCTCTGATTATTCTGCGGCTGCTTCGTTCATCAATCCGGAGATTTTAACCACCGACTGGGAAGTTATTCAAGGATTTATCGACGAAGAACCAAAGTTAAAGGTGTATGAGAAAGCATTAAAAGATCTGTTTAAAAAGCAGGAGCATACCCTAAGCGAGCCAGAAGAAAAGATTCTTGCACTCTCAAACCTGGTAACCGGCACACCCTATTCGGTTTACGGTACATTCTCCAATGCTGAAATGCCCAATCCGGAAGTTGAATTGAGTACCGGTGAAAAATTAACACTATCAAGTGCAGGCTATGCTAAAGGCCGTGCTGCTGCTAATCGCACCGATCGCGAATTGGTTTTTGAAAACTTCTGGAACGGTTATAACGCTTTCCAGGCTACCTTTGGCGAGCTGTTGTATGCTCAGGTTAAATCATTGATGTATAAAGCAAAAGCCAGGAACTATAGTTCCACACTTGAAGCAGCTCTGAAGCCAAGGGATATTCCCACGGACGTGTATCATTCATTAATCGAAAATGTAAACAACAACCTCGATGCCTTCCACCGCTACCTGAAAATTAAAAAGCGGATGATGGGTTTAGATACTTTGAAATATTTGGATCTTTACGCACCAGCTGTAAAAGGTGTTGAGTTAACCTACGAATACGACGAAGCGCAGGAAATAATTTTAAAATCGCTCGAACCATTGGGCGAGGATTATGTAACGGTTGTTGAAAAAGCATTTAACGAGCGCTGGCTCGATGTTTATCCATCACCAGGGAAACGCTCCGGGGCCTATTCACAAGGAGCCTTCTATGACGGACACCCCTTTATGCTGCTAAATTACAACGGTTTGTACAGCGATGTAAGTACTACTACACACGAACTGGGCCATACCATGCAAAGTTACCTTTCAAACAAAAATCAACCTTATCCATTGGCCGATTATACCATTTTTGTCGCTGAAGTAGCATCTACCTTTAACGAAGTTTTATTGTTCGAGCACATGATAAAAACCATCGAAGATGATGATGTAAAACTATCGTTATTAATGGATCGCTTAAATGGATTTAAAGGAACTTTATTCCGCCAGACTCAGTTTGCCGAGTTCGAATACAAGATGCACAAAGCTGCCGAAGAAGGAACGCCGCTTACCGGCGATGTGTTATCGGAAATGTATACCGATATTGTAAAAAGATATTATGGACATGATGAGGGAGTTTGCCATGTAGATGATTACATTCATATGGAATGGGCTTATATACCCCACTTCTATTATAATTTTTACGTGTATCAGTACAGTACCTCCTTTATTGCATCCAACACACTTGCCCAACGGGTATTAAACGAAGAGGAAGGTGCACTGGATAACTACCTTGCATTTCTCAGCTCCGGAGGTTCCGATTACCCCATCAATCAGCTTAAGGATGCCGGTGTGGATATGACCAGTTCCGAGGCTTTTGAAAAAACCATTGAAGCCATGAACCAGGTTATGGACGAGATTGAAAAGATTTTGGATAAGAAAGGGATGTAATAAATATACATGAAATAAAAAGACCGCTTTACAGCATAGTAGAGCGGTCTTTTCATACTGACTAGTCAGTAATTTTTGCAATTCTTATGTGATCTATCAGTGCTTCATTTATTTCACCATCCATGTTTTCGTTGTAAGGCATGAGCTTGATTTGTAGTGTATTACTCCCTTTCACTAATCTGGTTTTAATCGCATTGCTGTAATACCAATTCGACCAATTACCACTACCTATTTGGGCGAAAATTACCGCGCCCGATTCTTCATTATTTGCAAACAAGGTGCGAATGCCACAATTGTTATCCGTATTTACAGGCCCAGCTCCATTGGAATAACTGAATTCGATGGAATAAGTACCTGTTTCCGGGATCATTATCTCATATTCAAGGTTAGGATTATTTTCTTTGCTAGTATATACATAACCTGTTCCGGTATAATCCCTGGCCGAATATTCGGAGCTTTTAATATGTTGTTCTGCTTCGATAATATGTGTTGATTTAGCAGGGAATTTAATAAGTGGTCTTGAACCGAATGATTGCAAACCTCCTTCCGATTGTTTAACGAATATGAATTCTTCGAGGGTATTACTCTCATAATTACCGGTAATATTTTTAATTACCAGGTTATCATACAAAACACCATTTCTGTAAACCAGCATATTTTTATTTTCGGCAATCTTATTGTTCTCGTTATCCAGTATAGGGGTATCAGGTGAAAAGGCTACTGCAACAAGGTTAATATCCTGTGCTTCATCCATACTTTCATCAAGCGTTATTTCAATAGTATGTTTTCCGGTTAGGTCGGATGGGAAAACATGGTGTTCCTGTTCAACGCCATCAAGTTTAAATGTTTTAACAGAACTTCCATATCCATTGATAACAATGTTAAGAATGGAGTTGCGATAGGTAAAATTGGAAAGTGTTTTTTCACCAGCGAACGATTGAGGTATAAAAGGATCAAACTCAATTCCTTTCGGCGTAAAATTCATTCCATAAAATACCCGGTATACCATTGCAATGTTACCCGCCACACTCCATAGCTGGCGATCGGAATTAATTGCGGTACCCGCATAGTCGCCCGATTCGGCCACCATGTTTTCCTTGTTGGTTAAAAACAATGCTGCCTGTCGGTAAATAGCACCCAGCGAATGTAGCAATACCTTTTCGTTACCAACCTTTGCAGCCGCCCATGCCCAGTAAGCCTCCACGAAAGGCCAAATACCATTATTATGATAAGGCGGAATATCCGGAATTTGAGGATAAATACAGGGTGCACCATAAGGTGTTACC
>DNTK01000224.1 GCA_003508755.1 Bacteroidales bacterium
CGGCTTGAGGACTTTTCGGGAAGCTTCAGATTATTTAATTGTCATTATAACAATTACTCGACACGTTTTCGATCTATCTTGGTGGCCACTTCATGTCGAAATACACCTATCTTTTTTTGCCTGTACTTTTTTCTGTGGCAGCTCAGCTATTAATTAAGCATGCTTCACTAAAAGAATTACGAACACCTATCTGGACTCTTATAATAACAGGGAGCATTTTTGCCTACCTCTTGGCTTTTATATTTTATACTATTACACTGAGGTTCTTTCCGATAAGTATAGCGAGCCCTGTGAATACTATACTGGTTATGGTGTTCGTTGTTCTGGGAGGGATATATGTATGGGATGAACCTTGGGGAATTCAGCGGACTTTGGGGGTTTTTCTTGGTGTTGCCTCGTTGATAATTCTGCTTTCGAGTAAATAGCTTGATAGAGTATCAATTGTTCATTTATTATCAATCTATAAATTATTTCGTTCTTATTAACTCTAGAACAAAAATTATAATTCAGTGGGATTCTAAGTATTGTCAATTTACCGAATGTATTGAGCTTTGTAATGAGTCATTAACTTTACATGAAGTATTGTAGTGAGATTAAATGATATGAAGATATCAGTAATTATTCCTGTCTTTAACGAATCAGATAATATTACTGTGATGGTCAATTGCCTTTTGGCAGTATTCGATAAGATCGATAAATACTCTTTTGACATACTTTTTGTTGATGATGGTAGTACCGATGACACTTTAGATACAATAAAAAAAAATCGACTCGCGGCCAAGTGTATAAACTATATATCACTATCTAGAAATTTTGGTCATCAGAATGCCCTGAGAGCTGGGTTAGAGCATAGCGATGCTGATGCCGTTATTACTATGGATGGTGATCTAGAGCATCCACCAGAATTAATAATTGAAATGCTGAATCGTTGGGAACTCGGATTTAATGTTGTTTATACTATCCGTCATGAACATCGACACTTGAACATCTTTAAATCATTTTCATCAAACATGTTTTATTCACTCTTACAAGTGATCTCTGAGATTGAGCTAAAACAAGGTATGGCGGATTTTCGGCTTCTTGATAAAAAAGTCGTCCAGGCCCTTAAACACTACAAAGAAAGTGACATTTTTTACAGAGGACTTATTGCATGGATCGGTTTCAATCAATCTGCAATCACCTATTTTCCAGGTCATCGTCATAGAGGAAAATCCAAGTACTCAATCCGAAAGATGATTCGATTAGCACTAAATGGGATAACTTCTTTTAGCTTACTACCGTTGAGGATAACAGCAAGTGCAGGGGTGATTATTGCCTTTATAAGTTTCTTCTACGGAGTGTACGCGGTAACTATAAAGCTTATTGGCAACAATTTCGTTACTGGATGGCCATCCGTTATGGCTGGGATATACTTTCTCGGTGGAATTCAACTTATTGCTCTCGGATTGATTGGAGAATATCTTGGACGAGTTTTTATGGAGGTCAAAGGAAGGCCAAACTATGTGATCACAGAAAGCAGTATACCCTATACACACAATTCGAGACAGTAGATATCATTAAATTTTAATGATCCAAAATTAAGTAGAAACTTCAATGAGAAACTTTACACTTATTTGTTCGCTAATTGTATTTATACTTATAAGTGTCTTTATTCAGGTACACCCTGTACTTGATAAAAGTTCAAGGTATAGGCAGTTAGCAAATGGGTGGGTTTCATATTATGCAGATTTATATTTGAATAATAAAGATACAATCACCAGTAAAATTAGGCAAGCTGTTAATGAAGATGCTTCTCAACACGGAAGATTCAGACCTGCATTTTTCATGTTCACATCTTTTACTTACGCCCTTTCTCCAATTATCCATGGACGCTTTCCGGGGAAAGAAAATAGAAGGTACAACGAGCTTATCAATGGTGATATGCTGATAATGGTAAAAGCCTTGATCGTATGTATCGTTTTGTCAATGGTTATGATGTCTTGGATTATATACCGTTATACTGGTTATTTGTTTTTGAGCTGCTTATTCTTTGGATTTATCCCTTTATCACCAACACTTTCTAGCAATCTGATCCAGAATTATATCGATAGTCAAGAGATTTTCCAAGTATTTACAATCACTATTTTTCTCTTATTTTTTTTAAAATTCATACGAAAATATCAATATAGTATGACGTTGCACGATCTATTTGTTATTAGTGTTTCACTGAGCTTGCCTTTTTACGTAAAAGAAACTTCTGTAGTCTTATTTGCAGCCCTGTTACCAGTATTTCTATTTTATTTGATCTATAAAGCTTTATTACCTGCTCAGAAATCTTATCGCTTTTTGCAATTTTTTATTATATTTTTGATATCACTGCTGAATTCAGTTTTTATTTTGTATATTGTTAAATCTAGCCAACATGGATATTCATCATTATATAGTTTTGAAGATTTTCAACGACTTGTAAATGCATTGACTGAATGGTATAAACTATTTTCTGGTTTTCCATTGTTCAATATATTTAGCCATTGTATTATTGGTATTGCTTTTATTATTTTATGGCGAAAAAGGTGGGGTTACATTAATGAAGTATCCACTGAAAAACACATAATATTCTTCTTATTTATGATTTTTCTTACTCTAGGTTTCTTTTTGATATTTATTCCATGGGATTTTATTTCATATAAATA
>DNTK01000023.1 GCA_003508755.1 Bacteroidales bacterium
ATTCTACTCAATTAACTATGACAGGCCTTGCAAGCCCATTCGCTTAAAATAATCAAACCATTTTTCTTCTGGTTGCTGTATTCTCTTTAGCTCTTTAATTGATTCTTTTTCTGAAACTCCATGTTCCAAAACATTGTACATATGAATCAGGTTCGACGATTTTATGTTTCCGCCACAATGCACAAAAACTTTTTTACCCGCTAAACCCTTCATGATGTTTTTAAACATATGGTAGTGATTGTCTTTTAAGTTTGAACAATCAATCGGATAATGCACATACTCCAAATTAAGTTTTTCAGTTACCTCTGCTTCCGCAGGTAAATAATTTTTAGTACTGGTGGGAGAAATACTTACAATAGCTTCGAAACCATCATCTTTTAAGGCTATAATTTGCTCCTCTGTTGGCTGCCCTCCCGCAGCAAGCTTATTGCTGTAAGCATAAAAATTGAAAATTGTGTTAACCATATTTATTTCTTGTTTTTGCAATTTGACGCCGCAAAAATAAGAAAATATTTTTTCATATCTATTTATCTAGATGTTTTAGTTTGAGGAATTAATCCAGTTTACAATTTTATCTGAATACGGTTCTTCTTTTGGGAAAGCAACATCAACCAGCTCTCCGTTTTCATTTATCATGTATTTCTGAAAATTCCACTTAACTTTTGAGTCCATTACACCATTCTTGTCCTTCTGAGTTAGCCAAGAATACACGGGATGAATATCATCTCCTTTTACACTTATTTTTGCCATCATTGGAAAGGTAACCCCATAATTTACTTGGCAGAACGTGGCAATTTCTTCATTGGTTCCAGGTTCCTGACTCAGGAAATTATTAGCCGGAAATCCAATAATCACAAAGTTTTTATCCTTATATTCCTTATAGAGTTTTTCCAAATCTTCATATTGTGGTGTTAAACCGCATTTCGATGCTGTGTTCACGACTAAAACCTTCTTCCCTTTAAGTTCCGAAAGATTAAAATCATCGCCGGTAATTGTTTTTACAGTAAAATTGTGCAGCGAGTTTTGGCTGTAAGCTGAAAATGCCATCAGCATAAAACCGAGAAATAAACTTGTTCTGAGTGTTTTCATGATTTCAATGTTTGAATTCTTTACTATCAGTAACAGCCCACTTTATTTAAGGTTCGTTTATATTTCATTCACCTGTTCATAAATAAATCTTGTTAAATAAGTATTGGTCCTATTGAATAATACTCCTTTAAAACATAGTGAAAAAACTGTTAAAACCTTGTTAGCAGTAAGGGTGAAGCATTTTCTGTCTGGCAGGACAATTTTACTACCTTTATGCCTGTGGCAGAACTAAAAATTATAAAGGCATCAGCTGGTTCGGGTAAAACGTATTCGCTTACCAAAGAAATTCTTTTTATTCTGCTTAAAGAACCTATAGCATATTATAAACGACTGCTAGCTGTAACCTTTACCAATAAAGCAACTGCCGAAATGAAGGAACGCATTTTACAGCAGCTTTACTTTTTAGGGTCAGGACAAAAATCAGATTACTTAAGTGAACTTTGTCAACAGTTAAATAAGCAGGAAAAAGTTATCAGAAGTAAGTCGAAAGCCATACTCAATGCCATATTGCATGGCTACTCATGGTTCAGAGTAGAAACCATCGATAGCTTTTTTCAGGGTATTATACGCTCTTTCCTGAGAGAGCTTAATATTTCCGGATATTACAACATCGAACTTGATCAAAACAAAATACTGACAGAAGCAACTGACAGACTGTTGGAGAATATAGCAGATGATTCAGAAATGCTCGAATGGTTACTTGAGTATATCGATTCAAAAATGACAGAAGGTCGAAGCTGGACAATAAATAACGAGCTGTTTAATCTTGGAAAAACTCTTTTTCATGAAGATGTTATCGAAAAATTACCAGAAATAAGAGAACGTATAGAGAACAAAGAGTTCCTGAAAACATACAGAAATACACTTATTCAAATTAAAGAAAACTTTGAAAATAGTATCGGGAGAATTGCCGAAAGCACCCTCGATAAAATGAACGAGTCTGGCCTTACTATCGATGATTTTTACCGCACAACGTCCGGTCCGGTTGGTTACCTGCAACAAAAGCTTAAAAAAGTGTATAAAGAACCCAATAGCTATGTAAAGGCAGTATTGGAAACGCCAGAGAAGTACCCCTCCGGTAAGTGTAACCAAAAGGAAGCAGCCAAAAGTTTTGGCGTCCACCATATTACTCCCGCAATAGAAAACATATTAATTCTCGAGGCAAAATCGTTAAAGGATTACAACTCGTCCTGTGCTATTTTAAAAAACCTCCATATGCTGGGCTTACTATCCCGCCTTAATGATGAGATATCTTTGATAAAAGAAGAAAAAGGACTTTTTCTGATAAGCGATGCTTCTCCCTTTATTCAAAAAATCATTAACAATAATGATACTCCATTTATTTATGAGAAAGCCGGAAGTTACTTTAACCACCTGTTAATCGATGAATTTCAGGATACCTCTAATATGCAGTATGGTAACTTTAAGCCGCTTATCAGTAATAGCTTGTCGAACAATCATAATTGCCTCCTGGTAGGCGATGTTAAACAGTCGATATACAGATGGAGAAATAGTAACTGGAAAATCTTCGAGCGCGCTGTTGAGCAGGATTTTCAGCATGGAAATATTGTAAAGGATCAATTGGACACCAACTGGCGCAGCGATTTTAATATTATCGATTTTAATAATTATTTATTTAAAACAATAGCAGGTAACCTTGAGCACATAATCGAAAATAACACATTGAATTTTACACTCCCAGAGAAACTTTATAGCGATGTGTTTCAGAAAGCACCTGAGAAGCGAAAAAAGGACGAAGGATATGTGAGCGTAAAACTCTTTTCAAAAAATGCCAAAACCGAAAACCAAAACTATTATGGCGAGTCGCTTGTTGAACAAATAAATCTCGCTCTTGATAAAGGTTTTCCACCCGGACATATGGCCTTGCTTGTGCGCAATAAGTCAGAGGGGTCAGAACTTGCCCAATACATAATCGAAGCAAATAAAAACCAACAGTTTAGTAAGCCGGTGGGTGTTATTTCGAATGAGTCGCTATTCTTATCCAAATCACCGGCTGTTCAGCTTTTGATTTCGGCCATAGAATATGTTTCAGACACAAACAGTGCCTTAGGTGCAAGTAATTTACTCGCCAATTATTTATTCATAAAAAACGCCGACAACAGCACAGAAATTCAATTCCCGGAAGGAACAGCTGAAACTGAATGGTTAAATAAATATATAAATACTTCCTTTATCGAAAACTGCCAGCTTTTAAAGCAAGAATCCTTGTACCTCATGGTCGAAAAACTGGCAGAATTACTGAATGTATATTCGGCAAAAGAGGAATTGGTTTATATCCATTCTTTTCTTGATTTGGTATTTGATTATGCAAGTTCTGAGTTGTCTGATTTAATGCACTTCTTAAAATTCTGGAAAGAAGAAGGGAATAAGCAAACTATTTCTGCTGCAGAAACTATGGGATCTCTCAGGATATTAACCATACATAAATCAAAAGGACTGCAATTCCCAGTTGTATTTATTCCATTTGCCGACTGGAGTATTGTTCCAAAAAGCAATGAAATACACTGGTTAAAAACCACTGAAGCGCCCTATGATGCCATACCAGTAGCTCCGGTGAGTTTCTCTGCTATGCTGGGCAAGAGCATTTTTTCCGGTACTTATTCTGAGGAAAAATACCTGAGTCTGATTGATAACCTAAATTTGCTGTATGTTGCCTTTACAAGAGCAGAAAAAGCCTTATTTGTGATGGCAATTGAGAAGTCAGAAAAATATTCAGATATACATCAGTTGCTTAAAAATGCTATGGAAAAGTTAAGCAATGATAGTTCTAGTGAGTTAGCCTATTCGAAAGATATGAATGCTTATATACAGGGTAATTTAAAACCCTACAACTATAAATTCGATAAATATCAGGAGCAAAACATACCTTGCGTTTCTCCTAACTTATTGTTGCCTGAGGTGCGATTTAGTTTTAAAGCTGATGAATTTCTATACGAGAAAGCCCTGGAGGAAAATCACATTACCTATGGACGCATTCTTCACAGTATCATGGAAAATGTTGAGCTTGAAAGTAACTTAAAAAGCGCTGTCCGGAAAAAGATCGAAGAGGGATTGCTTACAGAAGAAGAAGGCCAGTCGGCTTATAGTTTACTAAGCAATGCAATCTCACAACCCACTGTTAAAGAATGGTTTAATGGAAGTATGGGGGTGTACACAGAAGCCGATATCATTCAGCCAAACGGTGAAAGTCGCCGACCCGACAGAGTAATGATACAAGGCAACAAAGCCATCGTTGTTGATTATAAGTTTGGAATGGAAGAAGATATTGCAAAGCATAAAAAACAAGTGCGGGAATATATGCACCTGATATTGGAAACAGGTGTTGAATTTGTCGATGGTTACCTGTGGTATATTACCGAAGGAGATATTGTTCCTGTTTAGTAAGTTGACAAATTAATACTTGAACAGAAAAACTTTAAACTGCATAGTTTGAGCCCAAAACAAACATATCCATGGGGACATGATAGACCCATTAATCTTGCATCGAATTTCACGAAAAAGGAATTTGGAGGTCGTGCACAAAAAGTGACCCTCGATGCGGGCTTTACATGCCCAAACCGCGATGGAACTGTTTCGTCAGGAGGCTGCACCTTTTGTAATAACAATGCTTTTAATCCTTCCTATTGTGCACCGGAAAAATCGATTACCGAACAAATAAACCAGGGAATTAATTTCCATAAAAAACGATACCGAAAAGCCACTCACTACATTGCTTATTTTCAGGCGTATAGCAATACATACGCTCCTGTAGACATACTTCGTGAGCGGTACTTTGAAGCATTGCAACATGAACTAATCGATGGGATTGTAATTGGTACCCGCCCCGATTGTGTAAACAATGAGGTTTTTAGTTTATTGGAAGAAATAAATAAAAAATACTACCTCATTGTTGAATACGGAGTGGAATCGGTTTATGACAACACACTGAAAACCATTAATCGCGGACACAGTTTTGAAACATCCAAAAGAGCCATTGAACAAACTGCAGCAAAAGACATATCATGTGGCGCACATTTTATCTTCGGATTGCCTGGCGAAACAAAAGAAATGATGCTGAACGCAGCTTCCATTATTTCGGAACTGCCGCTTAATACAGTAAAGTTTCACCAATTACAGGTTGTTAAAAACACTAAAATCGGAAGGCAATTTAAAGAGAATCCACTGCTTTTTAAGCAATTTGAACTGGAAGAATATATCGGTTTTATTATTGAGTTTTTATCCAGGCTTTCTCCGCGGCTTATCATAGAGCGGCTTGCCGGAGAATCCCAACCTGAGTATAATCTCTCAAAAAAATGGAATGTACGATATGACCAGGTCTTAAGGCAAATAGAAAAGAATATGATTGATTCTAATACCTGGCAAGGTAAGTTTTACAAAAAACAGGTTTAAAGCATGACCCCATTTTTACAAAGTGTATCGCACTACATATTCCATCATTACAGAGATGAACTAAAAGATTTAGCTTTGGTTTTTCCCAATAAACGGGCACGCTTATTTTTTAATCAGTATATCAGTAAGTTAACCGATAAACCTGTTTTTGCTCCAAAATATTATACCATTGCCGAATACATGCAACAATTATCCGGAGCTACGCTTGCCGACCAGCTTACCCTCCTTTTTACCTTGTACGAGGTGTTTGTATCAGTCACAAAATCAAAAGAAAGCTTCGACCAGTTTTTATTTTACTGCGAAATGTTACTTGCCGATTTTGATGATATCGACAAGTATTTTGCCGATGTCGAAATGATTTATAGAAACCTTTCAGACTTAAAAGAGTTAGAATCTTACTATGACTATCTTGATGAAGCGCAAATAAAAGCTATTGAACAGTTTTGGAAAACCTTCGCAGAAAGCAAGGACTCCGAGCAAAAAGAAGGATTCAGCCAACTATGGAACATGCTGTTTAAAATCTATTCTGCTTTTAAATCCAGGTTAAGGGAAATGGGGCTTTCCTACGAGGGTATGGCATTCCGCGATACCATTGATTTAGTTCAGAAGAACACAATTAGTTGGAAGCATAAAAAGGTGGTTTTTGTTGGTTTTAATGCGCTTAACACCTGTGAAGTAATGCTCTTTAAAGCTTTGAAAAAAGCCGGAAAAGCATTGTTTTTCTGGGACTATGACAGCTATTACATGAAACGTGAAATGCATGAGGCTGCTTATTTTCTCAAAGATCATATCAGGCAATTTCCAGCACCTGATGATTTTACTTTCTCGACCAATTTAATATCAAAAGACAAAACCATAAAAATATTTGACATTGCAACCACTACCGGGCAGGCAAAAGCATTGCCACTGGTCTTTGGAAATCTCCCAAAAGAATGGCAGAAAAATCAGGTAAATTCTGCCATTGCCCTAGCTGATGAAGCTTTATTAATGCCCACATTAAATGCTTTGCCGGAGGATATAGAAAAAGTAAATATTTCTATGGGTTATCCTCTCAAAGAAACAAAAGTTTATGGTCTTACCTGCCTGCTGCTTGAACTGCATAAAAACAAAAGAACCGGAAAAAACGATTCGTTTTACCATATCGATGTTTTAAATATTCTTAACAATGGATTGTTCAGTCGATTCGAAGCGTTAAGTGCGGAGATTATTCAAAAAGCCATTAAATACAACATGGTATATCTAAACGGTGATATGCTTTCAGAGACAGGTACATT
>DNTK01000099.1 GCA_003508755.1 Bacteroidales bacterium
CTTTTTGAGGTTTTTCTTTTGCAGAATCTGGAATAATAATCCCGCTGGCAGTGCGCTGCTCAGCTTCCATTGGTTCAACAAGAACTCTGTCTTCTAATGGTTTAATTTTAATCTCAGACATTGTTTTGTTTTATTTAGTGATTAATTATTTATTTATGGTATTTTGCGTCTCATTCATCATATTTTGTGCCAAGAGCGTTTAAGGGGCTTCCGTGACGGTAAATCCGGTCAGTATTTCAGTTTTTGATAAAAAGCAGCTTTAAGCCAATGGTTATAAAATGGCTTAAATTACAATGAATCAGTCACTTGGTTTTAGTTTTGGTACATATAAAAAAAGTGTCAGCATTTATGACATACTGACACTTTTTTTGAGAATGTAATCAATTATTTATTCGTCGGTTTCTGTGGGAAAATCATCAGGTGTTGCCGGCACCATGTTAGGATTGATGGTGGCATCGGTATCTTCTACCTGTGTTTTAATGCGCGACTCACGAACAGTGTTTTCTTTAGGAATAGCCATACTGGCAACTACGCTTAATACCAATAGTGCCGAAGCCAGGGTCCATGTTGCTTTTTCAAGGAAGTCGGCAGTTTTTCTAACACCCATTACCTGGTTTGAGCTGGAGAAGTTTGAGGCCAATCCGCCACCTTTTGAATTCTGCACAAGTACAACAAGGGTTAGAAGAACACAAACCAGCAATATTAATATAGATATAAATTCGTACATGGTTATTTAGTTTTATCCAATAATTTCTTTATCTCGGCAATTTGCCCGGCAAAGTAAGTACTTTTTTCCGGGAATTTCAAACTTAATTTCTCGTAAACAAAAATCGCTTTGGCATAATTGCCCTGATTCATATAAATCTTTGCCAGTGTGTCGGTTAGGTAACGATCGTTTTCTTTTACAGAATCTTTTGAAACATCCTCAATTTCCCGGGCCGTCGATTCAGGAACTATCTTCGGGTTGGTGGAAATAAAATGATCAATTAGTTGGTTCGAAAGTTTTTGGTTTTCGTTTAATTGATTAAAGTCGGTATCAGAATCAGGAGCGATGCCTTTATTAATGAGTAGAAGCAGATCTTCATCTTTGGTTTTATCCGCTTCTTTTCGTGGAACGTCGTCTTTCTTTTCTTTAATAAGTTCCATAAGCTCCGGACCATCTTCCGAAATGCGCACCACATATTCATTTAATTCAACATCCTGGCCATATTCTTTTTTAACATCAAACGATGAGGTAAACTCCAATTCGTCTACAGATGTATCATTACTATAGATTACCTGATTCGAGAGGGTATCTGCAATGTTTTCGGCCATGGATTCCTTAATTTCCTTTTCATGGCTAACAGGACTTATCTTCTGAAGCTCCCTGATTGGGTGCAACAGGTAATAAAGAATTTTCCGATCGGTTACATAGGCAGCAGTAAAGTTCAGTGCAGGCTTTATACTTTCTGGCGATAAATTGTGCAGATTCTTAATGCGCAAAAGCTGCGCAGTCTGGAAGTATGGGTACTGATCAGCCACCAATGTTAAGTCATAAATGCTTTGTTCATTTAATGCCTCAGGGTTCTTTATATATTTTAAAAGTTTCGCCGGGGTCATTCGAATATCGTATTACCAGTTTACAAAAGCCGCATTAAAAACCTGTTCGATTATTTCTTCTCTTATTTCTTTAGATAGTTCCGATTCGAGTGTATTAAAGCTTGTTGAGCTTTCAAATTCCCTGAATTGTGAAAAAGTCTGGTCAAACTCGTCATCAGGATTAATGTTATTGGAATACTTCACTTTTACCCCAATAGTAAACCTGGTTTTGGAAGCAGTTTCGCCGGAAGTAATTGCCTGCGGAGTTATTCGATAGGTTTGAACGAAACCGGAGAAATCTACATCCCCTCTGCCGTTTACTAGTCTTAAATTAGTGTTGTTTTCGATAAATTGTTTCAGCTCTTCTGTAAAGGTCTGGCTGAATAATGGCTCTACCAGGGTGGCTTTATTATCAAAGTATTGCACCGAAAAGGTTTTAATTTTTGGATCAATCGACACACCTCCTTTAAAATCGTAGCGCAATGAGAAGCATCCTGATTCAAGCAAGAGCAGAGCAATGAAATATAGTAGAATTCTGACTTTCATTCTAGTTAATGTTGTATTCTTTTATTTTTCGATATAATGTACGTTCTGAAATGCCTAACTCTTCGGCTGCATATTTACGTTTCCCATTATGTTTGTCGAGGGCTTTAATAATAAATTCTTTTTCTTTTTCCTCCAACGATAAGGATTCTTCAATTATCTCTTCGGTATCCTGAATAATATCGTCGCGCTCAGGAACATTAAAATGCTGCTTGGGCGGCTCGTTGTTTACCAGAGAAGGTTCCTCCTGAATGAGTTTTTCGAGAATTTGAGCATTGTTGGCATGTAAATTAGTATCCACCGGGCCTTTTTGCATAATATCCAGTACAAGTTTCTTCAGATCGTTCATGTCGTTCTTCATGTCGAACAATATCTTGTAAAGCAACTCTCTTTCTGAATTAAATGTTTTTTCGTCGATAGGGTTGTTATACAATGCTGGAAGCTTGTCTTCGTAATAATCGGGCAGATATTGCCGCATGGTATTAGTATCGATTACTCTTTCGGTTTCGATTACAGAGAGCTGTTCAGTAATATTCTTAAGTTGACGGATATTTCCCGGCCACCTGTAATTCAGAAGTACATGTCTCGCGTCGTCGGTTAATGAGATGGAGGGCATCCGGTTGCGTTCGGCAAAATCGATAGCAAATTTCCGAAATAGCAAATGAATATCATCCTTTCGTTCGCGAAGGGGCGGGACATAGATAGGTACTGTGTTTAACCGATAAAATAAATCTTCCCTGAATTTACCATCCTGAATGGCTTTTGGAATATCTACATTGGTGGCGGCAATAACACGCACATTGGTTTTAATTATTTTTGAAGAACCTACCCGGAAAAACTCACCTGTTTCAAGTACTCTTAATAATCGAACCTGAGTAGAGAGAGGTAATCCTGCAACTTCATCAAGGAAAATGGTACCTCCG
>DNTK01000290.1 GCA_003508755.1 Bacteroidales bacterium
CGAGTCAAAAGAAGAAATACTGCAACCCAAGACCATTAAATTGGTAGAAGCTCCCCAACTCGAAATCTCTTCTTCCTTTATCCGCAAGGCCATTGCAGATGGAAAAGATATGCGTCATTTTTTACCACCACCGGTTTTTCGTGCTATCGAAAAATATGGATATTACCTACCCTAAAAACAGGATAAACCCATTATCATTCGCAGAAGAAACTGCGACCTAAAAATTATAGACTAATCAAAAATATTACTAAATTGTTATGTTGATTCAATGAAAAGCAATTCATTGATATAATCATTTAACAATGTCCGGTATGTATACTTATTTCAATAGAAAGGTGTCGATTAAACTACTACATTTGATGCTGATCCTATTGTTTTTCTCGACTGCATGTTCCAGCACAAAAATTACCTGTGAGTATGATCGTAGCATTAACTTCACGAATTACAAAACATTTAGCTTTTATGGTTGGGCCGAAGAAAGCGACACAATGCTCACAGAAATCGATAAAGAACGAATCGAAAAAGCCTTTGGCCGGGAATTTACTATCAGAAGGTATAGGCATCAGAAATCTGGTGGAGACCTGATGGTATCGCTCTACCTGGTGATCGATCATCATAATGCAACCACATCTTATTCCAACCACTACCGCAACGAAGGCTATAGCCTTCCATCCTGGAGTTGGGGTATGGGATACTCAAGCACCCGTTACCACGATTATGACTACTCTGAAGGAACACTTATTTGTGATGTTTTTGATGCCACCACTAAAAGGCTTTTATGGCAGGGAGTAGCTTCGGGTCAAATTAATCAGAAAAACAAAATTAAGGAACAGAATATTATTCATGCAGTTGAGGCCATTATGAATAATTATCCGATACCTGCCAATAAAAAATAAGCATGAGCACATATGTTATTGGATTTAGTGTTTAAATTCAATAACTTTAATGGCAGCACCAACTTCGAAACTCTTTAATGATACTTACAGTTACATTAAATCCTGCCATCGACAAAATTCTTATCCTGAATAATTTTGAGGTCCATAAACTACATCGGCTCGAAACTGAAGAAATGAGCATGATTACCGCCGGAGGAAAGGGAGTTAACATTGCTCATACACTAAAATTGCTGGGCAATGAAGTTATTGCTTCAGGTTTTGCAGGCGGTCATGCAGGCCATATGCTCTGTGATAGCATACGGGAAATGGGTATAACCACCAATTTTATCTTTACAAATGGTTCAACCCGCACAAATACCTCCATCCTTGACCGAAAGCATGAAACACTCACAGAGATTAACGATTTTGGGCAAGAAATACCCCAGGAAGATATCGACTTCTTTATTGAAAACTACGAACGGTTATTAAACAGGGTTGATCTGGTAGTAATTGCCGGTTCACTGCCTCTCGGAATATCTGCAGGAGTTTACAAAAGACTCATCGATAAAGCCCACGAACATAAAAAAAGGGTGATCATTCATACATCGCCCGATTATACCGAAGAAATCATGAAATCATCGCCCTTTCTTATTACACCCGATATGCGAAGCAACCATGAATTGTTTGGTAAGCCTGTTGATGGAATATCAGGTTTTCTGGAAGCAGGGAGATATATTCTTACTCATACTGTTGAAACAGAATATGTAATATTTACTCACCGTATCGAGAATGTTGTTGCCGTTACTCGTGATAAATCCTATATCGTGCGACCTACAGATCTTACAATAGTAAATATGCTCGGTTATGGGGACGCTTACCTGGCCGGGTTCATTCATGCTTTAGCGCAGAACTTGCCCACAACGGCTGTCCTTCAGTATGCTTCGGCGGCAGGATTAACCGATGTCGAAGATCTCTACAAAGAAATTCGTGATGTGCATAAAATAGAAGAAAATATTTCAAGAATTGTCGTGGAGGAAGTGGAATGAAAAGAGTAAAGGACTTTTTGTTAAAAGATATCTCTTCGGTAAACGAGAACTCTACCTTACGCAGAGTTATCCGTACAATGCGATTGCAGCGGTTAAGTGCTATTCCAGTTGTAAATGTTTTGGGGGAATATATGGGGTGTATTACCGAACAGGATATTCTTGACGCCGCCATTCCCAGCTATATGAAATCGATCTATAACACCTCATTCATGGCCGATTTAGATCAGATTACATCACACCTGCAAGGAATACTAGATCATAAAGCCACTACACTTATCGACGAAAAATATCCCTGGGTATCACCCAGCGATTCAATGTCCTATGCCGCCGACCTGCTTTACCGTTCAAAAGGTACTATATTGCCCGTTGTTGATGGAAAAACACTCATCGGGCTAATTTCAAGCATAGAAATACTTTGTGTTTCGCTCGATTATTAATTTCATCAGAAATGTTAGACTTTATATTTAGTCATATTGCAACCACCGATACGGTATTAGCCATTGTAATATTCCTGCTTACCTTTACATTTATTACTACCGAAAAACTTCCCACGGCCATTGCTGCTATGGTAGGCGGATTTCTCCTGATCGCTTTTCATATTGTTAACCAGAATGAGGCTATACAGTTTGTCGACTGGGATACCATAGGACTTTTGTGCGGCATGATGATTACTGTTGCAGTAATGCGTAAATCGGGTCTGTTCGAGTACATTGCCATTAAGGGTGTAAAAATTACCAAAGGAAATCCCTGGAAAATACTGGTTGTACTTTCGGTTGTGACAGCTGTTCTTTCTGCATTTCTCGATAATGTTACAACCGTATTAATAATTGTGCCCCTTACTTTTGCGGTAGCCAATACAATTAAGATTAATCCAACACCCATACTTATCGGCGAAATAGTTTTGAGCAATATTGGGGGTGCCGCAACTTTAATCGGCGATCCTCCAAACATAATGATTGGCGGTGCTACCCACCTGGAATTTATGGATTTCATTTATGTGAATGCCCCTGTTGTATTGGTAGTATCTGTGCTGACCCTACTTTTTCTGAGGATGAAATACTATAAAAAACTATCGTCGATAAAGGTTGATCAATCAAAAATAATGGCTTTCGACGAATCTAAAGCCATTCAGGATAAAACTTTGTTTATTAAGAGTATTGTGATTTTTTCCCTGGTTATTCTGGCCTTTATTACACACCACTATCATGAAATACATTTAGCAAGTGTGGCCCTCGGGGGTGGGTTTATAATGATGATGGTTACAAAACAGGATCCGGAAGAAATGTTGAAAGAAGTGGAATGGCCCACCTTATTTTTCTTTTTAGGACTTTTTGTAATTGTTGGTGGTCTGGAAAAAACCGGTGTTATCAACTCCATTGCGAATGGAATGATGGGGATTACCAATGGACAATTACATATTGCCACTCAGTTGGTTTTATGGATATCTGCTCTATCAACCACATTTATTAATAGCATACCTTTTACCGCCACTATGATTTCTGTAATTGAGTCCTTTAGCACCTCGCTCGAAGGAAATGTAGATGTACTATGGTGGGCGCTTTCGCTTGGTGCATGCTTTGGTGGTAATGGTACCCTGATTGGTGCTGCAGCAAATATCATCGTTGCAG
Source organism: Bacteroidales bacterium (assembly GCA_003508755.1). Taxonomy (GTDB): domain Bacteria; phylum Bacteroidota; class Bacteroidia; order Bacteroidales; family UBA10428; genus UBA10428. The sequence continues at coordinate 3,550 of DNTK01000290.1, forward strand.
GCTTTTCACAGAAAACCGACTATCCACTAAAGTTTGTAGAATACATGAAAGTTGGTATTCCTGTTATGTTTATCTCAACTGTATGCG
>DNTK01000408.1 GCA_003508755.1 Bacteroidales bacterium
TAATTGTACCCTTCCGGCAGGAGATTTTTATTGTTCCCGGCTCTGAATAGTCAATTTCTCCTGGATTATTGCTTGAATTTTGCTCAACAATTTCAGCATCGAATATTTTAAAAATAAGGGGTTCAAATTCATCAGAATTAAACACTGTCCATGCCGCAGGATATGGACTTAGCCCGCGTATAAAGTTATAGGTGTCTTTTGCATGCTGGTCCCAATTTATCCGGCAATCATCCTTAAATATTTTTGGAGCTGTTTTAACAGGATGATTTCCCTCAAGCTCTGACTGAGGCTTACCAATAGCTGTCCCTTTAAATATTTTATTTATTGTTTGCACCAGTAGTTCAGCACCTGCAACCATAAGCTTATCATGCACGGTGCCTGCGGTGTCATGCTCTTCAATATCAATTATGCACTGGTCAATAATATTACCCGTATCGATTTCGTGCCGGATGAAAAAAGTAGTGGCACCTGTCTGTTTCTCTCCGTTTATTACTGCCCAGTTAATGGGGGCCGCGCCTCTGTAGTCTGGCAACAGTGAGCCATGGAGATTTATTGTTCCTTTAGGGGGCATGCTCCAAACCACCTCGGGAAGCATGCGGAATGCAACCACCACGAATAATTCAGCCTTGAGACCCTCTAGTTCTTTCAAAAACTCCGGATCTTTCAGATTGGTGGGTTGAAATATCTTTGAGATGTTATTTTCGAGAGCAAATTGTTTCACTGCAGAAGCCTGCATTTTTTTTCCTCTGCCGGCTGGTTTGTCAGGAGCAGTAATTATGCCTGCAACGTCAATATTATTTTTTAGTATCTCATTAAGCGATGTTACTGCAAAATCGGGTGTACCCATAAAAACAATTCGAAGGCTCATAGCAGAAAATTAAATTTAACTACTTCTTGTTTTGCTTGGTAGGAATAAAGGAATGCCCCATTTTTTCAACCTTGGTTTCCAGGTATTTTAGATTGTGTGGATTTGGCTCAATCACTAAAGGAACATTATCGACAATTTCAAGACCGTACCCTTCCAGACCGGCACGTTTTACAGGATTGTTTGTCATTAGTTTAATTTTACCCAATCCCAATTCCCTCAATATACTGGCTCCAACGCCATAGTCTCTTTCGTCATCCTCAAATCCGAGTGTTAGATTTGCTTCGACAGTATCCTGACCTTCTTCTTGTAATTTGTAGGCATGTATTTTATGAAATATTCCTATTCCTCTACCTTCTTGCATGAGGTAAACAATTACTCCTTTATCAGCCTGGTCAATCATCCGCATGGCTTCGTGCAGTTGTGGTCCGCAATCGCATCGGTACGAAGCAAAAATATCACCTGTCATGCAGCTTGAATGCACTCTTACCAGTACGGGTTCGTCTTTTTTCCAGGTTCCTTTAATCAGCGCCACATGTTCCTGACCATTCGATTTTTGGATGAATGGAATAATATCGAAATCGCCAAACTCGGTGGGCAGCTTAGCCTTTACGCCCTTCACAATTATGCTGTCGCGGCCAAGTTGATACTCAATCAGGCTCTTTATGGTAATAATCTTTAATTCGAATTTATCGGCAATTTCAATAAGCTCAGGTAATCGGGCCATTGAACCATCTTCATTCATTATTTCCACCAGGGCACCTCCCGATTTTAAACCGGCAAGTCGGGCAATATCCACAGCAGCTTCTGTATGTCCGGCCCTTCGCAGAACACCTTTGGATCTGGCTTTAAGTGGAAATATATGACCTGGTCTGCCTAAATCTTCAGGCTTTGTGGCCGGATCAACCAAAGCTTTGATGGTTTTGGCCCTGTCGCTTGCCGAAATACCAGTGGTGCAGCCACTCCCGAGTAAATCAACAGAAACAGTAAAAGGAGTTGCATGTGACGAGGTATTGGTCTGAACCATTAAATCGAGTTCTAATTCATTGCAACGTTCTTCTGGTATTGCGCAGCAAATAAGACCGCGTCCGTGTGTTGCCATAAAGTTGACCATTTCGGGTGTAATGTGTTCTGCAGCCGCAATAAAGTCCCCTTCATTTTCTCTGTCTTCATCATCAACAACAATGATTAATTTACCATTTTTTATATCCTCAATGGCTTCAGGAATGGTATTCAGACGTTGTATTATATATGAATTATCTGGCATTGTAATTAGAAGATATCTCGATTAGACCGCAAAAGTAAGATTTGTAAAAGAAAATACACAACAAATATGTCATGTACTTGCTTTTTTTGTAAGGTAGCGTAAAATCATTACAAGTTATTTACTCCGTTCGGCTTTTTCCCAAGCAGCAGACTGTTGACCTTTTATATATCTGACTAGTCCGAGAAGGGTTGTGTAGTTCATCATTAAAATATAATAAGGCACAAACAATATTTTTGCACGGAGCTTACTTTTTTGTACTAAAAAACCGATGATAGCAAAAAAATAAAAAAGCATTTGTAATAGCAGGGCTACCAGATATATCAGCACAGATGGCTGCTGGTATACCAGAAAAATATTAAGAAAAGCAAGCAAAGGAATTGAAAAGGGAACTACAAGCCATCGGAGTACTTTGTGAGAGAAATACTGAAAACTCAGCAATCCATGCTTAAAGACATTTAAAAGTTGCGGCATTCTAAAAAGCACCTGAAACCCTCCGGCAGCAATTCGGATCTTTCTTTTCTTTTCTTCATTAATGCTTAACGATGCATGTTCGGTAGCGATGGCTTTATGTTGGTATTTTATATAAAAACCTTTAAGGGCTACTTTCAGTGAAATAACAAAATCGTCGATGATGGTGTCTTTTGCCGGTGCTTCATATAGTTCGGTACGTATACCAAACAACTCACCCGCAGCACCTATTGTGGAGCCAACTTTCGATTCCAGTTTTTTAATAAGCGATTCATAATTCCAATAAATGCCTTCACCTGCTCCCGAAGCAGAATCTTTTGTTTGGTTTAAGATCCGTTTTTCGCCTGCAACACATCCTGTTTTTGGATTTAAAAGACTCACGATCATCCACTTAACTGAATTCTTGTCCAGCATCGTGTTTGCATCCGAAAAAATCGTGTAGCTGGTTGAAACTTGCCTCATCGCCCGGTTAACAGCAGCCATTTTCCCCTCCCTTGC
>DNTK01000476.1 GCA_003508755.1 Bacteroidales bacterium
GCATTACTCATAAAAATAATGCCAATGATAAACTTTAAGATACTTCTTCGAAGCAGCATAAACACACCTGCTGCATACAAAACACCAACCAGTATGGCCAATACTATTTCCATTATTCTTTTTTATTTAGTGAAAACACAAAGGATATAGCTACTCCTATCACAGTAAAAAACACCCCAATATCAAAAATAAAAGGGCTCCCTAATTTTAATTCGGTAAAGCCTAACTGCAACTTGTACCATTCCCCTTTCATTAGCGGACTTCCTGTAAACAGGGCAGGCATAAAACTGGCCACAACAAAAAACAATCCGATGGCAATTATTATTTCAGGCGAAAGGGGTAATTGTTTCCGGGCTTCCGACATGCTAAAGGCAAAACCCCTGTAAACAATTGCTAATCCTGCCAGCAATCCTCCAATAAAGCCTCCTCCCGGGTAATTATGTCCGCGAAACAAAGCTATAACCGCAACAAGTATTAACAACCATTGTACATATTTTGATGCTATTTGTAACAGGGTTGAATTCATGCTTTTTTCCGGTTTGTAGTTATTAAAACATAAACACCCAGTGCTGCTATTGTAAGCACGGTAATTTCGCCAAGAGTATCCAATGCCCTAAAATCCACCAGTATAACATTGACCACATTTTCGCCATAGGCTTTGATGTAACTGTTCTCAAGAAAAAAGTCTGAGATCGGGTGGTTAAATTCAACATGTATAGCTTTTAAAGCAAGTATGGTCATTACTCCTCCGAATGAACTGGCAATAAGCAAGTCTCGTATCTTTGTCGAGCGCTTCGACAAACGAGCAAAACGCGGTAATTTCTGTAATATTAGTACAAACATCACAATAACGAGGGTTTCGACAAGAATCTGAGTAATGGCTAAATCGATGGCACTGTAATAAAGAAATATTAATGCTATGCCATACCCTGTTACTCCCATGGAAATGATGGTTGGAAGACGTGATTTTGAAAAAATACTATAAAGCGTTGATATAATCATTATTACTACCAGTCCGGAAATATAAAACGGTCGTAGAGTAAAACTGGCCGTAAATTCCCAGTTGCGGGTAACATACACCTGAAGCCACAATAAGAGGGTCGTAATTACAATGATTGTAAGAATATAATACCGATGATAACCGTGTTGTATGCGATTTGTATTTCTTTCAGAAAACGAAATAAATCCCTTTAAGGCATTTCTAAAGACTTCGGTAAACTTAATGCTAAAAAAGTGATCATTACTCCACCGCCATGCCTCCAGGAATTTTTCCTTCCATAGTACTAACGACCCAATAATTAAACCAAAAGCTACGGTAAACAGACTTAAAATGAAGACCTGATTAAAACCGTGCCATAGCTTAAGTTTGATGGTTAATTCTTCTGCCCTAACAACACTCAATGCAGACTCAACCACACTGCCTATACTGCTTGGAAAGAGCCCAAGAATTAAACTAAAAATCACCAGTATAGCAGGACCAATCAGAAATAAAAATCCTGTTTCATTAGGATGCTTTGGTGTGTCAGTTTTTTTACCCAGAAATACCTTCACAAAGACATAGAGCGAAACAGCCACCATCAAGGCATTCGCTGTTACTCCCAAGACAAGTAATATGGATGCAATACCCGGCGATTGTACTTTTGCTTCATAAATAAGTTCCTTACCAATAAAACCAAGCATAGGTGGCAATCCTGCCATGGATAGTAATGCCAGGAAGGCAATCATGGAAGTAACTGGCATCGAGCGGCGTAAACCACCCAGCAAACCTATATNNCCTTATAAAAAGCGTGCACAAACAGGAAAACTAAGGCTGCTTTTACAGAGAGCTTTGTATCTATTCCTAACAAGAGCACTAAAATACCCAATGCGCTAATGGTGGTATAAGCAAGTATTGCTTTTAAATCGGATTGTGTAATTGCAAAATAAGCTCCTACTAACATGGTAATTACTCCTGCAAGTGGAATGATATAGGTCCACTCCTGTGTTCCACCCAGAATAGGGTTTAATCTGGCTAATAGAAACACACCAGCCTTGACCATGGTGGCTGAATGAAGATAAGAGCTGACTGGAGTTGGAGCCTGCATAGCTCCCGGTAACCAAAAATGAAAAGGAAACTGTGCTGATTTGGTAAACACACCCAAAAGTATAAGAATGAGCCCTGTTCTGTATAAATTACTTTGTTTTATTTCCTCGGCTTGTGTTATCCAGGTATCAAGAGAATACCCCCCTGCTATGCTTCCAATTACCAAAATACCTGCCAGCATTAACAATCCTCCCAAACCCGTTATAAACAGCGACTGAAAGGCTGCATCTCTGGCGCTGTCTTTTTCATGAAAGAAACTAATGAGTAAAAAGGAAAGTATGCTTGTTAGTTCCCAGAAAATAAACAGCTGGATAAAATTGGATGAAAGCACTAATCCGAGCATTGCTCCACTAAACAGTGTAAGGTAAAAATAGAACTTCTGTGTTCCCGGGTGTGATTTCATATAGGCGTTGGCATATAAGAAAACCAATGCACCAATACCGGTAATAAGCAGGGCGAAAGCAAGGCTTAATCCATCCAGGGTAAAATCAAAATTAAGACCTACCTGTGGAAACCAGTCTTTTTGTAACGAAAGTACATTGCCACTCAGAATTTGTGGTTTCTTGAGAAGAAAAAATGCAAATGCTGTTAGCTGTACAAGTGCTAAAAGCAATCCCTTTCTTTTGGATAAAGAAGCTGGCAAGAGAAAAATTGCAAAGGCAGCAACAAGATATAAAAGCAACAAATATGTCATGTAAAGCTGTTCGGTTACTTTTTTGGGATAAAGGTTTTAAAACACTTTTTCAAGTCAATTTACGCCAGAAATAACACACAAACTTACAAATAGTTCGGTGTTATCGTACGATTGTTTTTCGCAAATCTAATAATCAATTCACGACTGGCTAAACAATACCTTGGCACAAACGTTTGGTGTTGTAAAAGCATTAATGTATTTCTAAGGGTCCGAAAAGTTCAAAAACACTGTTAGTATGAAAAGTCAACTCTACACAATCCAGTCAGAATTAGGTAAACCTTACCATGATTTTGAATTTTTGTTAAACTGTCTTTCAGAAGTTTTACTTGAAAACAACCTGCCGCACCTGGCGGAACAAATTCCCTGGTTAAATAATAAGGAACCGGATTTTTCGGGCAAGGAGGGCAAAGACCTTTTACACTTGTATTCCATCAGTTTTCAACTATTGAACCTGGCAGAAGTAAATGGTGCGGTACAAAATCGTCGTAAGAAACTTGAAGAGGAAGGAATTAGCGGAGTGAATGGTCTGTGGGGCAGGGTTTTAAGCGATCTTAAGCAAGAAGGTGTTGAAGATAAAACCATTGCCAGCCAATTAAAAAACATTTTTGTTGAACCTGTTTTAACAGCACACCCTACAGAAGCCAAGCGCCCTGTTGCTCTGGGATTGTATCGCGAGCTATACCTGCTATTGGTAAAGCGAGAGAATACGATGTATACCCGCTTTGAACAAGCGAAGATTAAACACGAAATAAAACTTTTGCTCCACAAGTTGTGGTTTATTGGCGAGATTTTTATTGAAAAACCAGCGGTTGAATCTGAATTAGAGAATGTATTATACTACTTCTATAAGGTATTTCCCGATGTATTGCATTACCTCGACTTTAGGTTAAAACAGGCATGGGAAGAAAGCGGGTTAGATCCAACTTTGGTGCAAGATACAAATAGTTATCCAACCATTACCTTTGGCAATTGGGTAGGTGGCGATCGTGACGGACACCCCTTTGTTACCAGCAAAGTAACCGAATACACGCTAAAGATCTTTAGACTGCATGCTTTCAAATTAATCAACAAGCTACTCGATGACTTATCGGAAAAACTAAGCATATATTGCGACGAAAGTTGCTTGACTCAGGAGTTTAAAAAAGCGCTGCGCACCCTTGGAAATCAGTATGCTATCGATAACAAAAGCTTTGGCTCAGAACCTTTCAGAAGGTATATTCATCTGTTGAAGATGCGTTTACCCATAATTGAAAAAACCAGTGGCGAGATTGAGTTATTGGATACCGAAAACTCATACAAAACATCTTCTGAGCTTGAATCTGATCTTCGGCTGCTTCAATCGGCTTTAACCGATTACGGCGCCGATATCCTTTCCGGAATAGATGTGCAAAAAGTAATTCGACATATAAAAGTGTTGGGATTCCACTTAACACATTTGGATATTAGGCAAAACAGCAGGTATTACGAAGAAGCATTGCAGGATATCATTAAATCAAGCCTTCCCGAGGTGTATAAAGATATCGCCACAGACCAAAAAAAGCGCGATGCCTTTATCAATAACGAACTTAAACATAACAGGCCTTTTATTAGCCGCATTGACCATTTAGGGTCTGAAAAAGCACGAGAAGCTGTGAAAACTTTTCATGTACTTGGTAAGTACACCCGAAAATATTCAGAACGGGTTTTGGGTTCTTTAATTGTAAGCATGACCCATAATGTCAACGACTTATTTACAGTTTATCTTTTCATGCGCGAAGCAGGCCTTTCGCATTATACCGACAGCGGATTGGTTTGCCCATTACCTGTTACCCCATTGTTCGAAACCATTGATGATCTTGTAAACAGTCCTCAGATACTTGATGCGTTTCTCTCACATCCATTAACAAAAAATAGTCTTGAACATATTCGAAAAAAACGCGGATGGCCGGAACCTGTACAGGAGGTAATGGTAGGGTACAGCGATAGCAATAAAGACGGAGGTAT
>DNTK01000342.1 GCA_003508755.1 Bacteroidales bacterium
CCCATTGATGTCGTCCCTTTGAGGCGGTAGATAATGTGAACTCGGCACCGGAAAGATTTCGCTCAAGCAAATACAATACCCCAGAGTTATGAGGAAAAACCGAGCCGTAATGCATTTTTGCCTCAAACCAAAGTCCATTGAGTGAATCTAGTGGAGACTGACTGGCACTTGCAGTTTTCTGAAACGCAATAAAAACTATGAGAAGACGAACACAAAGCGCAAACTTCCTAACCATTCTTTTGTAACTATCTTTATAAAACACTTTGGTTGGGCTGCAAAAATAGTGTTATTTTTAAAGCCATTAAAATAATAATATATGTGGGCACTTTTTCAGAAAGAATTATCCGGGTTTTTTAGCGCGCTAACAGGGTATATTGTCATTGCTGTTTTTCTTACGGTAAACGGATTATTTCTATGGGTTTTCCCTGGTAACATGAATATTCTGGATATTGGAACCTCCAGCCTTTCACCCTTATTTTCAATGGCCCCATGGGTTTTCTTGTTTTTAGTCCCTGCTATAACCATGCGCAGCTTTTCCGAAGAAAAAAGATCGGGCACATTGGATTTACTGCTTACCCGCCCCCTGTCATATTTTCAGATTATTATGGGCAAGTATCTTGCCAGTGTAAGCGTGGTTATTCTGGCACTTGTTCCTGTATTGGTTTATTATTTTTCAGTAATTCGTCTGGGCAGCACCCCCGGAAATATAGACCATGGAGCATTCTGGGGCTCATTCATAGGCCTGTTTCTTTTGGGGGCGGTTTATGTTGCAATTGGCATACTGGCTTCCATGCTTACCGATAATTCTGTTGTAGCCTTTTTGTTAGGTGTTTTTCTCGCTTTTATTTTTTATTCAGGATTTGATTATATAGCAAATATCTTTGAATATGGTGGTTTTGGCAACTTTATTCAAAATCTGGGTATTGATGCCCATTACCGGTCAATAAGCAGAGGAATTGTCGATAGCAGAGATTTGCTCTACTTTTTTGCAACCATAGCCATATTTATTCAATTAACCAGATTAAAACTTGCCAGTAAACATTGGTAAAGAAGTAGCTTATGAGTAGCACAAAACGTTCAATAAAAGATCTCAGCCGCAGCCTTGCAATAATTGCCATTATTCTGTTGATTGCATTTATTGGTCAGAGCCTTTATTTCAGGATCGATTTAACAAAAGAAAAGAGATACAAGCTTTCGAGCGAAACGAAGTCGATTCTAAAAAAACTGGATGAGACTGTTATCATTAAAGTCTATCTGGCAGGTGAATTAAATATTCAACTAAACAGCTTTCAGAACAGTATTCGTGACCTCCTGGAAGAATTCCGGGTTTATGGAAGAAGAAATATTCAATTCGAATTTGTAGATCCTTTCGACAAGGTTCTCCCTCAGGAACATGCCAAAGTGGTTGAAATGCTCTATGAAAAGGGGCTAAAACCCGTAAATATCCATCATAGAAAGAAAGACGGTAGTGTAACCGAAAAACTTATTATTCCTGGAGCAAGCGTTAATTTTAATGGAGTAGAGATTGCTTTAAATCTGCTCTTAAACGATCCCTCTAAATCAAGCGAAGAAAATTTAAATAATTCCATTGAATCCCTGGAGTATAGCTTTATTAGTGCCATTAAAAACTTAACTACCACTCAGTTTAAAAAGATAGCATTTATCGAGGGGCATGGTGAATGGCCCGATGAATTTCTAAGCGATATTATGCATGAGCTGTCAAAATCATTCCAGGTTGATCGGGGTCGAATCAATGCACAGCCGGGTATATTAGACCCCTACGCCTGTGTAATAATTGCAGGTCCGGTTTCCAAATTCTCTGAAGCTGATAAATTTGTACTCGACCAATACCTCATGAAGGGTAACAGCATTCTTTGGTTGCTTGACGGGGTGAATGTAGATTTCGACAGTTTGGCTGTTGGCTATTCCATTGCGCTTCCAAATGAGCTCAACCTCGAAGATATGCTTTTCAGGTATGGAGCCAGAATTAATCCCGTCTTGGTTCAAGATGCACAATGCAACGAGCTGGTAGTGAATATTGCTTTGGCTGGCAATAAACCAAAATTTGAGCGGGTTCCGTGGCTGTATTATCCGATTATTTCGCCTAATACAGAACATATGGTTACACATAACCTAAACATGGTTTTAACTAGATTTGTAAGTTCTATTGATACTATCGAAGGCAGAACCAACATAAAAAAAACGCCATTACTAACTACTTCGTCCTATAGCCGAAGCATAAAGACACCAGCAGTTGTTGAGCTTCAGGAGATGAATAATCCTCCATTGCCCGAGGAGCTAAAAGAGCAAAATATTCTCGCAGGAGTGCTTCTCGAAGGTGCTTTTGAATCGGTATTCAAAAACAGGATGATTGAAAATTACTTCGATGGTGAACCACCTGCAGTTATTAAGAATGGGCAATCAGCCAAAATGGCTGTCATTGCCGATGCTGATATCATCAGAAATGATATCGTTCGTACCGAAAACGGAGCCGAATCATTGCCCCTTGGATTCGATCGGGCAACCAACAGAACTTTTGGAAATAAGCAATTCCTTGTAAACCTTATAAGCTATCTTTCCGGCGACACAGAACTCATTCAATTGCGAAACCGTGAAATTAAGCTGCGGTTGCTTAATAAAGCAAAACTTTCCGACGAACGATTCAAATGGCAGGTTATAAATATGGTTTCACCATTAGTGCTCTTGATCGTTTTAGGAATTGCATATAATACTTACCGCCCCTACAGATATTCGAAATAACCTCTAAAATGAAGAAAAAGTTTCTGTTACCCCTCATACTTATTCTATTAATTGCAGCTGCCTTCCTGCTCCGTAAAAAGCAATCGACCTTCAAGCATTCCGACACTATCCCGGCCTTTACTAATCAGCAGCTGGTTGATAAGATAAAGGTGTTTGATTCAAGAGATACTACAGTTCTAATTATCCAAAACAACAATTGGATTACAAAAGAGGGAGAGTCGGTAAATCAACAGCAGGTAAATTTTTTATTCAAAATCCTGGGCAGCGTAGAAGTTCAGTCGGCCGTTTCAAAAAAAACCGTCACAACAATAGGGTCGAAATTTGAAGATGAATGTACCCACATTAATCTGTATTATTCGGATAAGCTGATTTATAGCCTGGTTTTCGTGTCAGAAAACGATAAAATCATTGCTCAAAATAAAAAGAAAAATTTGTTTTTCATCAATATGCCTGCAATTGGCAATGAATTAATATC
>DNTK01000388.1 GCA_003508755.1 Bacteroidales bacterium
TAAACATTCAGCGCGATTTTAATATCAATGATCAGATATATACTTTTCTGCTTGAAAAGAGTGCCGAAGCAGGTATTACAAAGGCTTCAAACATAGCCGATCATAAAATTCTCGATAAAGCTTTGCCTAATAATGCAGTTCGCATAAAACCAAAACCCTCTTCCAATTATATGCTTTCGTTGGTTGTAGGATTTTTAATTCCGCTTGTAATAATTATATTGAGAGAGTTTTTCAACAATAAAATACTTGGAAAACGTGATATAGAAAATGCTACAAGTGTACCTATTCTTGGATCTGTGGGTCATAATGAGAAGCATACAGAAATACCGGTATTTGAAAACCCGAAAACAGCCTTATCAGAATCATTCAGAGCATTAAGGGCCAATTTGCACTTTATGCTGAAGGAGAAAAATGAAAAGGTTATTGCAGTTTCATCAACCATATCGGGCGAGGGCAAGACATTTTGTGCGGTAAACCTGGCCGCAATTATGGCCATGGCCGGAAAAAAAACGCTCTTAGTCGGATTGGATTTAAGAAGGCCCAAGATTCATCGTATTTTTAATTTGAATAATGATGCAGGTTTAAGTACGTTTTTAGCAGGCAGGTCAGAAGCAAATGATATTGTACAGTCAACCAATGTGGAATCCTTATCAATTGTGAATTCAGGTCCGGTACCACCCAATCCGGCAGAACTAATCGGATCAGAAAGGCTGGTTGAATTTATTGAATCCATGAAAACACAATTTGATTACATTGTTATCGATACGCCTCCCATAGCCATTGTAACAGATGCCCTTTTATTAAAAGACTTGATTAATACCTATATATTTGTAATAAGGCATGATTATTCTGACCGATCGGTTTTAAAATTGGTAGATGAGCTATATACACGCAGAGGTGTTTCGAATATGTCCATACTCGTAAATGATATCCAGGTAAAGGGCTATTATGGTTATAATTACAGTTACAACTATGGCTATGGTTATGGGTATACTTACCGTTATGGCCAGAGTTACTATGATGCGGAAGGTGAGTTTAAGGGAATTTGGCCAAAAATAAAATATTCCCTTTTCAGGAAACGTTAAATAGATTTTCTAATTTATAGGTGAGTTTAAGTAGTGAAGTATCACAAGTTATCATATTATAAGAACCAACTTAATCGAGGGCCTGAAAGAAGCGTTAAGGCCAAGAAAAATATTATTGCTTTACTATTTCGTAAAGGAATAAGCGTGGTAATTAGTTATTTGATGGTCCCATTATTAATTGATTATTTAAATCCAACCAGATATGGTATATGGCTTACTGTAAGTGTATTTATCACCTGGTTTTTTTTATTTGATATTGGTTTGGGAAATGGTCTAAGGAATAAATTTACTGAGGCTATTGCCAACGGAAAGGATAAGTTGGCTAGAATTTATGTTAGCACAACATACGCAATTGTAAGTATTATTGCAGTATTTGTATTTGTAAGTTATTGGATTTTATTTCCAATCATTGATTGGGGACAATTATTTAATGCTCCCGAAGAGTTAGATAGTGAATTGGCATCATTAGTTACCATAATGGTATCCTATTTTACATTTCAATTTATTGTAAAACTAATAAGTACCATACTAATTGCCGATCAAAGACCTGCAATAGCAGGTTATTTTAATACCATCAGTAGCATTCTAACATTATTACTTTTAGTTATTGCTATTAAAGTATTTGACTCTTCATTGATAATAATTGGATATATTTTTTCCGTGTCAAATATTTTAGTTCCATTAATTGCATCTTTTTATTTCTATAACAGTAAATACCAAAAATATAGACCGAGCATTCGCTGGGTAAAATTTTCTTATTCCAGGGATCTTTTTAGTTTAGGATTAATGTTTTTTGCAATACAAATTGCCTCTGTTATTATTTATTCCAGTAGCAATATGCTAATTAGTCATTTATTTTCACCAGCAGAGGTAACACCCTATAATGTCTCGTTTAAATATTTTAGTATAATTACTATGGTATTTGCTATTGTTATGACTCCTTTTTGGTCAGCAATAACCGATGCATATGTTCGAGAAGATCTGATTTGGATAAAAACTGTTATTATAAAACTATTAAAATTAGTGGCTGTATTTTCTATTGCCTCACTAATTCTTGTTATATGTTCAGGATTCGTTTATAGAATATGGGTGGGTGAAGAAATCACCATTCCCTTCTCACTGACAATTGTAATGGGTATATATTCGATTGTTTTTATTTGGAATAGTGTTTTTGCATCATTTTTAAATGGTGTTGGAAAAATAAGATTACAACTTTATATCGCTCTATTACAGGCAATATTTATTATACCTCTTGCTTTGTTTTTTACCAAAGCATTTAACTTAGGCATAACGGGTGTTGCATTATCGATACTTATTGTTAATATATTAAGTTCAATATTTGGTCCCTTCCAGTTTTATCTGATAATAAACAATAAAGCAAAGGGTATTTGGGCAAAATAGAAACATTTCGCTCAACAATTACAATGAATATGGTATAGAGATTAATTAACAAATCTCATGCTATTAATTTTTACAAGAATAGCCTGAGAGAGAATGAGAAAATTATATAATTGAAGAAGAAAGTATCAGTAATATTTGGAACAAGGCCAGAGGCTATAAAGTTAGCACCATTAATTAAATCAATTGAAAACCATCCTTTATTTGAGTGCAATGTTTGCATTACTGGCCAGCATAAAGAGATGCTATTTCAAGTACTTAATCTGTTTAATATTATTCCTCAGGTTGATTTGGGTTTGATGAGGAAGAACCAGTCCCTCTCAGATCTTACAGCAAGACTTATAACTGGCCTCGATGCTTATCTAAAAGGTTATGAACCTGATATTGTTATTGTTCAAGGAGATACTACAACCGTTTTTATTGCAACACTTGCAGCATTCTATAATCAAATACCAATTGGTCACGTTGAAGCTGGATTAAGAACTAATAATTTATATTCACCATGGCCAGAGGAGGGTAACAGGAGAATTACCACCCAATTATCCAATTTTCATTTTGCGCCAACAAAACTAAGTAAAGAAAATCTGGTCCGAGAAAACGTAAATACTGATGATATATATGTAACTGGAAATACCGTTATAGACGCATTAAAATATATAACAGAAAGGCTAAAGACAGAGAGTGTCCCAATAAAGGGTATACCTGAATCTCTCCAATTAAAGGTTAACAAAACTAAAATAATTCTTATTACCGGGCATAGAAGGGAAAATTTTGGAAATAGCTTTAACAATATTTGTAATGCTATTAAGGAGCTAGCCTTAGATCATCCGGAAATTAGCTTTATTTATCCTGTACATCTTAATCCAAATGTGAGAGAACCTGTAAATAGAATATTAAATTCTAGTGATTTAGATAATGTATTTCTCATTGAGCCTTTGGAATATCTTCCTTTTGTTAGTTTAATGGCACGCTCCTATATCATCTTAACAGATTCAGGAGGAATTCAGGAAGAAGCACCATCTTTAGATGTGCCTGTTTTGGTAATGCGAGATACCACTGAACCTCCAGAAGCAATTGAAGCAGGAACAGCTAAACTCATTGGAACGGATAAGGAAACGATTGTTTCGGAAGTTAAAAATCTTATAGACAATAACGGAGAATATTCCAAGATGAAAAAAAGTATTAATCCTTATGGCGATGGAAAGGCATCTGAAAGGATTATTCGCATACTTGAAGAAAGGTTGTATGAAAAATAACAAGGTAGTTTTCATTTCAGGAAATCCTTTTCTGTCAGCCTATTCAGGCACTTTATACTTGATACAGGAATTATTAAATAGGAATATAAACGTTAGGACGTTTGTAATAGGGCATTCGCATGAGAAAAACAACTACAAAAGCTTAAATATTAATGTAGTAGTCCTCGTTAATCCCTTTAATGCATTAAAATTATTTAGGAAAGTCTTTTCATTTATTATTAAGCTAAGATTGTTAATCGTAATACTAATGCATAAGAATGTGATAATTTCAGAAGGGCATTGGTTAAAACTTGCACACATTGCCAGAACCATTTTTCCGAAAAAGAAAATTATTCACTTTTGTCAGGAACTGTGGCTAACTGAGGACCACTCCTGGAGTAAACAGGCAATTGCATTTAATAAATATTCTAATGTTCCGAATATAGTTATAGACGTAAACAAAGAAAGAGCATTGTTTCGAAAACAAAGGTTTTCTTTGAAAAAGGTACCATATGTTCTTTTAAACACAGTTCCAAAAGA
>DNTK01000036.1 GCA_003508755.1 Bacteroidales bacterium
CCCTGTACCTGATTTTCCTGTAAACCTGCGAAAGTAATCATGCCTTGCGAAGCTGCCTAGCGCCACTTATCCTTTATTTATTTTCTTTAAATTGTTAGTATCTTGCGACGCATAATTAAACTTTTTTGAAAGCTCTAGACCATGAAATTAGTTGCCACTTTGAAAAACCAATGGGAAAACCACCCTCTGCGAAGTATTCTTCTTATAGCGTTCTTAGTTCGTTTTGTTGCTGCGATTTTCTCACAAGGATACGGCATGCATGATGACCATTTTATTGCAATCGAAGAACCATGGTCCTGGACTCAGGGAATGGATTACGATGGTTGGTTACCCGGAACAAAAGGTGAGGCTTCGGAGCCTTCAATATATAGTTTCTTTTACCCGGGAATAAATTATCTGCTATTCGAAGGTATGCATGCCATCGGGATTGAAAATCCTAAAATAAAGATGTTTTTTATTCGTCTTTTATTAGCCCTATTCTCACTCCTGGTAGTCTATTACGGATACAAAATTACAGAATACTACTCCGACCAAAAAAATGCCCGGCAAGTAGGGGTTCTGCTTAGTATCTTGTGGTTTATGCCCTTTTTCTTTGGGGTTCGTAATCTGGTGGAAGTAATTGCTATTCCCACCTTATTGGCAAGTACCTGGATGATTCTAAAAAGTAACTACCTCGAGCGGAAAGATAAACTGTTGCCTGGCCTTTTTTTTCTGGCTGGTTTTATAGCAGGCATAACCATTTCTATTCGGTTTCAGGCCATTATTTATTGGGGAGGAATGGGACTTGCCTTATTAATACAAAAAAAGTGGCTGCAGACAATTATTTTTGGCTTAGGCGGGGTGTTTGCATTTATAATTATTCAGGGCCCAATAGATTATATAATTTGGGGTAAACCATTCGCTGTTTTAACAGGGTATGTGGAATACAACCTTGCCCACAGTTCTGAGTATGGAAACCAGGATAATATTCTCATGTATGTGACCCTGATTCCAGGCTACCTTTTGCCCCCAATTGGGGCACTTTGGTTTTTTGGATTTTTCCTTAAAGTGAAAAAACACCTGCTCGTATTCCTGCCATCCCTCTTGTTTTTGGCCTTTCATACCTATTTTCCAAACCGGCAGGAACGCTTCATCTTTACTATTATTCCCATGGTGGTTATTCTGGGAATTATTGGATGGAACGCATTCCGAGAAAAGTCTTCCTGGTGGGCGAAGCATAAAAAACTGCATAATGGTTTTATGAAGTTTTTCTGGATCGTTAACAGCATATTATTGGTTGGAGCTACGCTGAGTTATTCAAAAAAATCGCGCTGTGAGGCCATGCACTATTTCTGGAAAACCGAGCAGGAAGTCACTTTGATTATTGTTGATGATACAGGACGTCGAGAGACAATGATGATGCCGGTTTTCTATTCCGGAAAACCCATAACTACCCTTACAATAAGTGACTGGGATTCTACCGATACCAGCATAATTAAAGAATGGTCGTACATTCAGATTTCACATTCGCGCGAAACATTAAGGGATTCAAACAGGGTGAAAACCCCTCAGTTTGTCGTTTTTGTCGAAGATATCAATCTTGATGAACGCATTGAAATAATGAAAGATTATTACCCGGAACTGGAGTTCGAAGCTTACATTGAACCCAGCCTGGCTGATAAAATCATGAAGAAACTGAATCCAAATAATAAAAACGAAGATTTTTATATATACCGAACAGGATTATAGAAAGCGGAATCTAGTTTAATAAAATTTAGACTTAGGTTCCAATGGCTGCTGCAAATAGAAGGGGTGTGAATTGTTAAATTGTTAGATTGATAATGCTATAGCCTAACCATTCAACAATATATCTCATTTCGAATTGCTGTGGTTATTTACTTTTTACTTGCGATTCCTTAAATAGTCGAACAATTCTATCACCTTCTGAATTTGCATACCCGCGAAACATGCCTGTGGTATTAAAAACCATTGCTGGCCGACCATAGGTATCGAGGCAAACTACCCCGCCATTGGCACCTTCTTTCACCAGCTTTTCAAGAATCACTACCTGGGCTGCTTGTTCAAGGGTCAATTCTTTATATTCCATCAGGGCTGAGATATCATGAGCCACATTGTAACGGATAAAAAATTCTCCATGCCCAGTGGCCGAAATACCGCATGTGGCATTATTGGCATATGTTCCGGCTCCAATAATGGGACTATCGCCAATTCGTCCATATTTTTTATTGGACATTCCACCTGTTGAGGTTCCTGCGCATAGGTTCCCGTATTTATCGAGTGCAACACATCCGACTGTGCCCTGCTTATCGTCTTCTCTGGCCTTTAAGTATCGCTGGTAGCTTTTCGTGGTAAAATAATATTGCTGCTCCACCAACTCTAAATGCTGAGTTTGAGCAAATTCAGATGCCCCTGAACCTGCAAGAAGCACATGTTTAGAACTATCCATTACCCGTAAAGCAGCTTTAATCGGATTTTTTATATTGGAAACACTCGCCACCGCTCCGGCATTTAAATCCAATCCACGCATAATGGAGGCATCTAACTCAATAGTTCCCTTGTTTGTAAATACTGCTCCTTTGCCTGCATTGAACAAGGGATTATCTTCAAGATAACAAACTACTTCTACAACAGCATCGCATGCACTGCCTCCCTGATTAAGAACTTGAACTCCTGCATTTAAAGCAGAATTGATAGCCATGCGGTAAGCATGTTGCTCCAGGCTATCCAGATCGTTACAGTCGAGATTTCCTGCTCCTCCATGAATAGCCAGGGCAAAATTATAAGGTGTTTGCTCCTGATTTGTCGAATTACGGGAGCACTGAATAAAAAGAATGATGCTCAGCAGCGAAAAGAAAAGGGGACGAAACATGCGATAATTATTTGATTTAAAGCATTAAAAATAGAAAGTTTTAAACAAACTCACCCTGTAATTAGCCGGGTTTATGAATTACTGTAATAATTAATATTAGCTGGCGTCAGCCCCTACATCAAACCGTCGGTTAACACCCAATCTTTGCAGGATAAACAGCCAAGCATCTAGATATTTAAATTATTTCTGTATATTGTTCTTGTATTCACTAACTTATTTTGAACAATGAAAAGAATTTTACTATTCTCCTTATCTGTCATGATTTCGGGAATTCTGCTTGCAGGTGGAATTGTCACTAATCAGAATCATAGTGCCATGTACACAAGAATGCTGGCAAGAGATGCAACACTTGGTATTGATGCCGTATTTTATAATCCGGCAGGATTAACCTTACTGCCAAACAATGGTTTCTACCTTTCAGTTAATAATCAATCGTTGTTTCAAACAAGAACTGTAAAGACAAATTACTATAATTTGAGCTACAACACAGACCGCAGCGTATCACCTTATTACGAATATACCGGTGAAATTCAAGCTCCTTTATTTCCAGGAATTTATGCTGCGTACGTGATGGATAACTGGGCTTTTTCTGTAGGTTTTAATCCCATTGGTGGTGGTGGTGGTGGTACATACGAGACCGGACTTCCATCTTTTGAATACTCCATATCGGATTTAGTTCCGGCATTGGCTGAAATGGGTGCTACGGCATATAGCATGGATGCTTACTTTGAGGGACTTGCAGCGTATTTTGGCTACCAGGCAAATGTATCTTACAAATTTAACGATAAACTTTCTGTTGCTTTAGGAGGAAGATATGTTCAGGCTAAAGAAGCATATAATGGTTATATAAGAGATGTTTCTGTTATTATGGGTGGAGTTTCTACACCTGCTTCAGCAATTTTTAGTGGTTTAGCTACTCAAGCCAGCGATGGAGCAACTTTAGCTACAGGAGCTGCAACTGATATAAACAATGCCATATCAGGAGGCTTTATCGGAGGTTCCGATCCATTAGCTGATCCTACAGCAATTGGTACGCTTACTGCATTTGGCTTATATACTCCAGGTATGACCAACGACCAGGCGGTTGCTGCTTTTACAGGTTTAGCGACTGAATTAACCGGACAAGCTGCAGTAGCAACAGGAACAGCTAATGTCCTTCAGGATCAAGAAGCGGATTATGAAAAAACAGCTATTGGATTTACCCCTATTATTAGCGTTAACTTTAAACCAAATGATCAATGGAATTTTGCGTTTAAATACGAACACAGGACAAAACTTGAGTTCACCAATAAAACGTCTAAGGACTTTACAGTTGGTTTTGAGCCAGATGGCACTCCCATTACTATGTTCCCTGATGGTGAAAAAACAAGGAATGATATTCCTAGTATGTTTATGCTGGGTGCTACATTCAAGCCTACCGATAAACTATTGCTTTCTACCGGTATCCATTATTACTTCGATAAAGGTGCAGACTATGGTGTAAAAGATGAAAGTGGCGAGAAAATAGACAATGCTGATGCTTTTGAAGGAAACTCCTATGAGTTTGCTTTAGGGGCTGAATATCAGATTACTGATAAACTTAAGGGTAGTGCAGGTTATTTGCGCACTAAGTCGAATCCTAAAAACGTTTATCAAAGTGACCTTTCACAAACTTTACCAAGTAACTCTCTAGCTGGTGGTTTTGCTTACCAGGTTATCCCAATGCTTGAAGTAAACCTTGCTGCCATGTACACTCATTATAACGAAGGTATAAATGATATAACTCACTATTTTGGTGGGGATCCAACTATGCCAAAAACTATTCGTGAGAAATACAAAAAGCCGGTACTTACATTTGCAGTTGGACTAAACTTCAACTTCAGCGCAGGAAAATAAAATAGATAAAGTTTTAGATATACCTATAGATTACCGTCATCCCGAAACAGTTTCAGGATGACGGTTTTTTATTGTTCAAGCCTGTCAAATTCATCGAGTTGAAAAATATCTTCCACGCTGCACTCAAAGTACTCAGCCATTTTTAATGCCAGTAAGGTAGATGGAACAAACTTCGCCTTTTCAATGGCATTTATTGTCTGCCGCGAAACCTTAATGGCATCCGCCAGCTGAGCCTGAGTGATGTCCTTTTTGGCCCGTTCTACTTTTATAAGGTTTTTCATGCGCCAACAAATAATAAATCAAAAAATAGCGTTCTGAAAATAATTAACGCCGTAATCATGCCAAAGAATATCTTTATTAACAAATTATAATCTTTAGGATACAGCCTTTCTTCAATAAGCCACTTCTTATTAGTTAGCATGCCAACTTTGTAAACAATAAAATAGAGTAGTATTATACCTTCCAGAACATAGAGTATCAGAATTACAGGCACCTTAGTAACATTAAAAAAGGATGCAATATAAACTCCTAAAACTGAGAATGGAATTAATACAACAAGTGTGAATTTATAGGCTCCATATCGATAAGCCTGTGTAAACTCATCATCTACACGTTCCTTACAAGTAACAGCCATTATAAGCATAAGCAGAATAAAGAAGTGTAATATTATATGCGTATTAAAATCTGTTTCTACATGCAAATCAAACACACCGATTATTATGTCTATTAGCAAATGGATAAATGCAAATAAAAAGGCTAATCGTCTGGTTTTATAATCCCCCACTGACATGAGGCTAAGTTTTCTGTTTTCCATAATTGATGCATTTTTAATTCTTTACTGCAGTAGCTTCAACTCTCTTATTTAATACCGACCAGTTCCACTTATATTTTGCTTTAAGTGCAAACACAAAAACCAGGCTTATTACTGCCAGAAATAGTAGATCTGTAACCGGATTAACGCGATGCTGGATTAAAAGCGAGGGTGTTTGAAAAGCTGAAGCGCTTGATGTAAGGAATATTGAAAGAATAACATTATTGGCCGCATGTGCTCCTATGGCTGTTTCAATTCCATCATCGAGAATGGAAACTAACCCGAATACGAGACCAAAAATCAGGTATTGTGGCATTGCAATCCAAAAACCATACGCTTTTACTTCCGGATTAAATGAATGCAGAAGAGCAAATATCAGGGCTGGAATGATTAATACCATCCAACGGCTTCGGGTTAAAACGCCAATACCCTGGGCTATATATCCTCTCATAAGTACTTCTTCAAATCCGGCCTGTAAAGGAATCAGAAAAATAGAAATTAAGAACAACGGAACAAGCGTGTACACATTTATTGTTACCGTAAAATTGTCCGGGTTCGACAGATAAATTGCTAAAATATAAATACCTATAGCCAATGTCCAGATAAAGGCTGAAAAAAACACTCTATTCCACCTGAAATGAGAAGCACCGGTAACAACCTGCAGCATTTTTCTTTTATGCATGGGTTTTATGATCAGCCAAAAAAGAACCAACCCTATGATAAAAGGCGATAACATCAAGGCAAATCCAAAATTAGGATCGATGCCAAAAGCTGAGAAATCTGCATAGTTATCAGGATTAGGCATGGAAACATCGCCTGTCTTAAGTGCTTTTATGGCCACTACAATACCTATTGGAATAGCACCAATGAAGTTCATAGCAATAAACACAATAATAAAGAGCAAAATATATTTCCACCACTTGTTATCGGAGCCAAAAGCTTGTTCTAAATGTTTCATAGAAATTCTTTTTTAATTATCATCAGATAAGGATTCAACCTTTTTATTTAATATCGACCAGTTCCACTTGTACTTCTTCGCAAATACAAATAATGCAAGAGCAGAAATAATTACCAGCAGATATAAATCCTGAACCGGATCAACTTTTAACTGAGTAAAGAGAGCTGGTGTCTGAACAGCTGCAGCTTTATTGGTAATGAATAATGAAAGAAAGATATTATTTGCAGCGTGGGTACCCATGGCAATCTCAATACCATCGTCCAATATGGCGGCTAAGCCAAAGAACAAACCAAATGTTAAATATTGCGGCATGGTAAGCCAAAAAGCCAGCACTTTTACTTCTGGATTTGCTGCATGCATTAATGCAAAAAGAATGGCTGGTAGAATAAGGGCTATCCATCTGTTCTTTGACCAAATGCCAAAACCCTGAGCCAGGTAACCACGAAACACAACTTCCTCGAATGTAGTCTGAAAAGGAAACAATAATAATGCAACTACTACCAACGGTATAAAAGCTGAAGCGTTGAAATGAAATTCAAAGTTATCGGGACTGGTAAAATAGATTACTCCCAGGTAGGCGACCATTAAAACACTCCAGATAAACGCAGAAAAGAAAAATCGATTCCAACGCACAGTGCCGGTTCCGTTCACAAGTTCCTTGAAGTTTCTCTTATGAAATGGTTGAAAAAGGACTAAAAATAAAATTAAGCTGGCTGCGAAAACAACTAATTGAATAGCCAAGATGAGGTTTTGCGACAATCCGAGTTGAGTTAAATCACCCAGGGCACCTGGGTTTTCAGTAAAATCTATTCCCGATTGCACTGCTTTAATTGCTACAATAATTATCATGGGAATCATTGCCACAATATTTCCTGCGATAATAGCTACAATTGGTAGTAATACATACTTCCACCACTGGTTTTGACCTAGAAAGGCACTTGATAAATGCTTCATAATTTATTGATTTTAATTTTTTGATTTAGGTTAATTTGTTAAGAAAAAATTCGACTATAAATTGTCCACTGAGGTACCCGAGAAGAAATGAAAACACAATTGGGAGGGTAAATATGGGAGCTAAAACCAATGCCAGACGCTCACTGTCTTTTAGCTTCCGCTCCTGCAGTAACCATTTTGGAGAATTATTCATACCATAGTTATAAAGAATCAGGTAGGAAATAAGTCCAATCTCAATAGCATAAAAAACAAAGATTGTTGAGATGGTAAAATTATTCGCCAAACCCAACGCAAAAGCTACGCCACACATAAATAGAAGAAAAAGCGGCAACATAATGCGATTAAGGTTGGCTCTAATGGTTTTTTCCCGTTCATCGCTATCACTTAGCTGAAGCGATGCAGCAATTATAAGGTTAGACACGACCAAAAGCTGAAATATAACATGCACCATCGGTACATTTAGCATTTCAATATCTGCTAATTGAATTGTTATGTCGATGATAAATACAAAAGCAGCAACTAATATTGAAAAGGCTCTGCTTGTTCCGGGTTTAATTAATGAGGTAAAGAATTTATTCATGATGTCTAATTTAGTTTTCGATTCCTTGACGATCCTAATTAACGAGTTTATCAAGTAAAATAAGGATTAGGTAGAGATAGGAGATGCCAATATTCGATAAGGGTATTAACCTTAAAAGTCTGCTACCATTTCTGAATAGCTTATTATCTGCGTTATTTACTGAAGCTTTTTTTCGGGTACGTATATAAAAAAGTGTGAAATACACAGTAAAGCCAAATTCAACCAGGTAAAACAAGTAAATCGATTTTAATCCAGAATCTCCGAAAAAGTCACTGAAATATACCATGGTTACCATCCCTAAAATAAGTAATGGAAAAATTGAATTCGAGAGACGCAGTCTGAATGTCTCATCAGGATCCGATTCAGTATTTTTGTCTCCCCGAACCGCAATGATAAGATTAGCGATAATTAAAAAATGAATGATTGTATCCAGTAAACCAGAGTCTAGTCCACTATTTACAATCTTAATAGTAAGATGAATTAATAATAAGCAAGCAGCTGCTATTACAGATAATAGTCGAACAGAAAAATGGTTTGGATTGGATGAAGGTATTCTCATGACTATATGATATTATTTTTTACTTTATGTAATGTTTACGCGAATAAATGTAAAGTATATTTTACTTTTTGTCAAGATATAATACTTATTTTTTAATTTTTTTTTGCAACAAAACACCTTAAATAAATCATATCCACTAATTACCAGCAAGTTGGCGGCATTAATATTCTATTGTAAAAAAACACGATAATGCCTAACTTAGAATAAACATTGTACACATGGAACTCCGTAAATTTCTTGTATCAGAATTTTTAATGGGCAATGATGCACTAAGACTGGCTGGAAGGTATGCTGCTAATTTTGGCGCACACAAGGTGCTTATTGTTACTGACCCTGGCATCATTGCAGCTGGCTGGGTTAAACCTGTCGAAGATAGCCTGGATGCCGAAGGAATTAATTATGTTGTTTTCAGCAATGTTACACCGAACCCAAAAGACTATGAAGTCATGGAAGGGTCTAAAATTTTTCAGCAAGAAAAATGCGATGTTATAACCGCCGTTGGTGGTGGCAGCCCTATGGACTGCGCCAAAGGTATTGGTATTGTGTGCTCAAACCATAAGCATATAACCGAGTTTGAAGGTGTTGACGAGGTAAAAACTCCCATGCCTCCATTAATATGTATACCCACCACGGCAGGCACTGCGGCAGACATTTCACAATTTGCCATCATTACCCATTCAAAAGAAAACAGAAAGATTGCCATTGTGAGCAAAGCCGTGGTTCCTGATATCAGCCTTATCGATCCACAAACCACAACAACAATGAGCAGCTCGCTGACAGCTGCAACCGGAATGGATGCACTGGTGCATGCTTTTGAAGCATATGTTTCAAATGCCAGTTCGGATATTACCGATTTGCATGCGCTCAAAGCAATTGAATTGGTTTACGCCAACCTGAAGAAAGCCATTTCGGAACCTGATAACATGGAGGTAAGGAGTAAAATGATGCTGGGGAGTTTGCATGCAGGAATGGCCTTCTCTAATGCCAGCCTGGGCATCGTGCATGCAATGGCACATAGCCTTGGTGGCCTCAAAGATTCTCCGCATGGCGAGTGCAACGCCATCCTTCTCGAGCACAGCATTGATTTTAATTATGCACATGCACCCAAAAGGTATAAGCGTATTCTTGAACATATCTTTCCAAACTCAGGTTCAATAAAACAAGAAGAGATAAAAATGAATCTGATAAAAATGGTTAGAGATTTACGATTAGCGGTAGGCATAACAACCA
>DNTK01000526.1 GCA_003508755.1 Bacteroidales bacterium
GTTGTAATTATTGGAAGTCCTGCTGCCATTGCTTCTATTATAACCCAGGGATGTCCTTCAGGTGCACGAGGTGGAAACACAAATATATGGGCTTCTTCAAAGAACTTATTTTTTATTTCGCCGGATGCGGCAGGGGAAGTTTTTATAGGGAAATTTTTTGTGTTAATTGTTTCTTCTATGATTTCTTTTATTTCACTATTATGCCATGTCCCAACCATTAAACCAATAATTGTTTCATTTAAATTTCTAAGATCATTAAATGAATCTACAAAATCTATTATTCCCTTGGACTCAATAAGATTTGCAAAAAAAAGAATATGAATATCTTTATTACCTTTTTTATCTATTTTAAATGTATAGTTACCACCATTAGGTACTACAAATATTTGATCATCCTGAAAAAAATCTTTAAATAAATACCGTAGTTTTTCACCTAAAACTATTACTCCAGAGCATAAGGCTGTAATTTTTTTTATATATACTCTTGTTATGTAAGAACAGTTGTTAAACCAGTTTAACCAGTTACTTCCCCGAAGCTGTAAGAGTATTTTAATAGGAAAAAATGCAGCAAGTATCACAAAAATACTATCCTTAATAAACCCGGTAGTTGTTTGAGCATTGGGCAATAGCATAAGATCTGGTTTTTCCTTCTTTAAAATCTTATAAAAGTTGCTGTAAACCCTGAACAAATTTCTGATTTTACTACTTTTAAATGCACCCATTGTAGCTATAGTTGAATTGATACGGGTATCAACATGCAAGAGTTGGTACCGGTATTTCAAGGATGAATCAAGAATAGTTTTTGTGGCTACAGCCGGTCCAAAATAAGGTGGCGGGAGTTTACCTAAAACCAGGATTTTTCGCATTTTCAAGAAAATAAATCGCTCTTAGTGGCTGAGAAAAATAAGATAGTATGCTAAACAAAATATACAACAAACTTGCATAAAAAGTTGGAGTTGTACTAAAAGAATATAAAAACAAAATAAGTATTGAACCAAATAATAAAAACCTGCTTTCAGAATTAAAATACTTAGCCTTTTTAATAATTGATAAGAAGTACCCTATATAAATAAATAGTCCTATTATACCTGTAAGAAAAAATACGCGTAAATAATCGTTGTGAATTCCAATACCAATATGAAAAAGTGGGTTTTCCAACTCAAACGAATAACCAATTAACCAGGCTAATACACCACTATCAGAAAAAGGTTCCCATGCATAAATCCATCTCGACATTCGGCCGTGAAACATCCTATAGGTAGGCAGGTCACCCTCTAACACCTCCATTTCAGTGGCCACCAATGGTTCAATTTTAGAGAAGTAAAAATCCTCACCTAAATACAACACCAACGAGGTAACCGCAACAATGAAAAAAACAGCAACCCCTTTTCTTTGTTTAAATAGAAAAAGAAATAACATCCCAGTTAGCATTATCATTACAGCGTAGGTGGCAACGTGGCTTATTCGGATTGCAACTACGAAAGATATTAGGTAAATAGATATTAATAATGAAGCACTAATCTTTAAAGTATTGGTGTTCTTTTTTCCACTTAAATAAAAAAATGCAGCTAAAAGCAGGCCAAAAGATAAGTAAATTGCATAATTCATAATATCTGCATAGCCACCTTGTATTCTTTCCAAACCTCTTGAATATTCTACTTTTATAGGATTAAAAAAAAGCTCATATAAAAAAATCGCCAAGACAAAAATACACGAATATAAAAAGGTTGTTAATATGCCTAATAAATCGTTTCTTGTTCTTATAAATACCCGAATAAACAGCATTAAATAAACGGGCAATGTAATTTTTAAAAGCCATTGCATTAATGACAAAAGGTTTATGGGTAAAAAGAACAAGAAAATAATATTAATCAATATTAATAAGGACCAAACATTGAAGTAAGTGTTGGAGGTTGATTTAAAGTATGTTTTATTGAAAATTGCAGGAATACAAAGTATAGGTGTTAAGATACCCACCCAATATAAAGGAGATAAAAGTGGTGAGGTTTCTTTTAAAAAGTAGAAATTATCAATGATTGGTCTTAAAAGCACCAGTATTGGAAACCATTTTAGGGTAAGTGGTTTTGATTTAATCCATTGTAGCCAGATTTTATAACTCATTTTTTGAAAACAGTAACTTTCTAATGCCTATATACTATAGACCAATTGAACCGGGTATTAAATATAATCTTTGGGATTTAGAAGAGTATTGAATAAAAGTTAATCGTCTAAGGATGCAACAAATCCTTTAACACTTTCCTTAATATTTACTTTTTCTGATATATACTTCTGCGCATTTTCAGCTATACTTTTTGCTTGATGCTGGTTATCTAAAACATAGTTGATTTTATCAACGACCATGTTAACGTTTTCAAAATCGACTGCAAATCCGGTCTTGTTCTCTTTTATTAGATCATACGTTGCTCCTGCATGAATAGAAGAAAGACAAGTTAAACCTGCTGCCATAGCTTCATTCAACACCAAACCCCAAATATCGAAATCGGTTTGAAAAAGGAATACATCGGATATAGCTAAATACTGGGGTAGTTCTGCTTTTTGTATAAATCCATGGAACCTAATTATATCTTCTAATCCTTTCTCTTTAGAAATACCAATAAGTTCCTCCCTCTGTGGCCCATCTCCAATTATATCAAAAACAAAATCAGATCTATGTTTATTTAGTTCTTCAACTACGTTTAATAATTTACTAACATTCTTTCGGGCATTTAAATAACCCAAATAAGTTAAATGCTTTTTATTATCCGATTTTTCATTTTTCTTTCGTAATTTTTGTGTTTCATGTTCAAAGAAACTTGTATCTACAGTGTTTATTGCAATCTGCACCTTAGAGCTTTTCGCCCCCAATTGGATAAAATACTCTTTCGCCTTAGATCCATAAGCAATAAATCCTCTTGATCGTCCAATTAATATTCTTCTGAAAATATTTCGTAAATATGAATTAGCTTCAGGACTTGTGGGTATTGTTCCGCCCCATATTATATAGTTTGTTTTAAAAAATAAGGAGCGTAGCCACAATTTTAAAGTACCAATAGAATAACCAATTATAATTATTCTTTCCGGTGAGTACTCATTAACTAATTTCAGTAATCCTTTGTAACTAAGAATAGTGGCTTCCTTTTTTAATAGTTTTATCCGTGTAGAACGAAGAATGCTATAATCAAAAGAATATTCTGAATCATCTAATCTAAACTTCCTCTCTTTTAAAGTTTTAGTCCCAAAGACAACTTTTAACTGGTGTCCAAGTCTTTTTAGTTCATTATTTAGCTCATTAAATAATGGTAATCTATAAGGATTAGGAATATTTGTTACAATCAACACCTTCATTTTATTTCATCCATTTGTTAAACCAATTTATCAATAAGTAAATTGTCCAAATATTATTTGTGTAGTTTTTATTTCCGTTCTGCAACTCTTTAACTTGTCGCCTAACTTCATTTGTGTTAAAAACATCAAAATCTTGCGCAAAATTACTTAGGTTATCCAAGATAAAATCCGTTAACAACATACCTCCCCACTCTCTTATTGGAACACAAAAGCCTTGCTTTTTCCGATAAAGAATTTCATCTGACAAGTACTTTTCAGCTGCTTTCTTTAATATATATTTTGCTTCGCCATTTCTTATTTTATAGTTCGAAGGAATGGAAAAAGAATAATCGACTAATTGTTTACTTAGAAATGGCGATCTGGTTTCAACGGAATGTGCCATAGCTAATCTATCCGATCTAAATAGATAGCGGTTTATATCTTCTAATCTATAACCCATATAACACATCCAATCTATATGATCAAGATCCCTATCATTTGTTTTTGAAGCCGAAAAGCTATCCAAATAACTTTGAACTATTGAATAAGAATTTAAATCCTTTGTTGCCTGATAATAGCCGGGTGATAATAGATTCTGTTTAGTGCTCTCTTTAAACCCATTTGCTCCAATCCACATAAATTCCTGATCATTT
>DNTK01000013.1 GCA_003508755.1 Bacteroidales bacterium
TTCCATAACCGATTGGTCCAGAAGCTCTGTTCCCCCATTATCAGCACCCGGGCTCAATGTAAATGAAGGTGATTATATTTTGGCTGTAAATGGACAGGAAATCACTACCAATAAAAATATCTATTCTTATTTTCAGAACCTGGCAAACCAGGTTGTGCTTTTAAAAGTTAATGATAAACCTACCCTTGATGGTGCTCGCGAGATTAAGGTTAAAACCCTCTCAAGTGAAAATATTATACGCTATATGGATTGGATGGAGAGCAATCGCAAGATTGTTGATAAAGCCTCTGAAGGAAAAATTGGATATTTGCATATGCCGGATACTTATTTAGGTTCGGCGGTAGAATTCCCTAAATACTTTTTTGCACAAACTCAAAAACAGGGACTTATTATCGATGGGCGCTGCAATGGCGGAGGTTTGGACCCTGTTATCTTCTTCAGACGCTTGCTGCGCGAGCCCCACTCCTACTGGACAAGGCGCTATTCGCATGATCAAACATCACCCCACCTCAGCGTTAAAGCACATATGGCATGCCTTACTAACCGTCAGGCAGGATCTGGTGGTGATGAGGTGCCAGATGAATTCCAACAGTTTAATATGGGTCCGGTAATTGGAACACGCACCTGGGGAGGTTTGGTCGGTGTTTCTATGTTTATCTCGCTAATAGATGGTGGAGGACTCACAGCGCCCGATTACCGTATTTATAATGAAAAAGGTGAGTGGATTGTCGAAAATAAAGGGGTTACACCCGATATTATCATCGACAACCATCCGAAGGAAATGAGCGAGGGGTACGATGCCCAGCTAATGAAGGCGGTAGAAGTAATTATGAAAAAAATTGAAGGAGAGCCCCGAAGCTGGCCCAAACATGAACCCTTTCCGGTCGATAAATAACCAATACTATTTTTCTGAAATGCCTTACCTGTTTTTGCTTTACATGTAAGGCATTTTTTTTGAAAAGACAAGAAGTTATATAGCCAAAATGTCCACTCATCTTATCGATTATTCGATTATTTAGCACATTTTAATGATTATTATGAATCTATTCTTTCACTAAACACTTAAAATTATATTTTTGTAGCCGCATAAGTAATATTAATATTCAATAGAAAATGAAAAAATCATCTTTAATAATTAATGTAGTTTTGGTAGTTGCGGTTGCAGTTTTATATGTATTACATTTCGTAAACCCATCGCCAAAAGCTGATTCATCGGAAGCTGGCATGGAAGTAAGCAGTGCTTTGCCAACAGGAGGAATAGTGTATATCGATATTGATTCAGTTATATCAAACTACAATATGTCTGCAGATGTAACTGCTGACCTTCAGAATACACTCAATACCAAAGAAGCACAACTGCAATCGAAGCAACGCTCCTTTGAGAGAAACTATACCGATTTCCAAAATAAAATAAACAAAGGGCTGGTAACCCGCAGCGAAGCGGCCGAAATTGAGCAAAGCCTGCAATTTGAGCAACAAACGCTCATGCAATTACAGCAACAAATGCAATACGAACTTGCCGAACAGGAAGCTGTTGCGCAACGTAAAGTGTTGAATTCAATTATGGAATACCTGAAAAGCCTGGAAAATGAGCAAGAGTATCAATTTGTTCTGGGTACATCTTTTGGTGGAAGTGTGCTGTATGCAAACGACAATCTTAACATTACCAAGAATGTAATCAAGGGATTAAATGCGGAATACGAAGAATCTAAAGAAGAATAAATTCCATTTTGGGGTTTGCAGATAAATATTTAAAGAAACATCAATTTATTACACTTGATATTCCAGGAGTCTCGCCAAAAACGAGACTCTTGAAGTATATAGTGGTTATTCCTGCTTTTTGTGAACCTGAAATTTTTAATACGCTGGAATCTGTCAGAAATACCCATGGTGTTGAAGAGTATATTGAAGTATTCATTCTGGTGAATTACGGTGAGCACGTATCGCAAGAGATTAAACAACAAAACCAGCAACTTTTTTTAAGACTGCTAAAATGGAGCAAGCAAAATAATACCGAGAAGATATTTTTTCACCCCCTTATCACTGAAAACTTACCACGAAAACACGCAGGTGCAGGTTTAGCAAGAAAAATACTGATGGACGCAGCCTGCAAGAGGTTCAGCCAGGTAAACAATCCGAATGGCACTATATTTTCGTTGGATGCCGACAGCCTTGTTCCTGCGAATTACTTTACATCTGTTACAGCAAGCAGTAAAACTCATCTATTCGATTGTTATATTTTTAATTTTGCACATCCCGTTTCCGGCAACAAATTTACTCCCGGTGTTTACAATGCAGTTGCGCAGTATGAATTACACCTGAGGTATTACAAACAAATACTCGAGCAGGTTAACTACCCTTATTCCTTTTACACGATTGGTTCGTGCTTTGCAATAAAAGCTGCAACCTATGTAAAAATGGGAGGTATGAGCAGAAGAAAAGCAGGAGAAGATTTTTATTTTCTGCACAAGGTTTTTCCGGTGAGTGATACGCTATTTCTTAAAGATAGCATAGTAACTCCTTCACCGCGCCCATCGTGGCGTGTACCATTTGGTACAGGACCGGCAATAAGAACAATCCTCTCCGGTTATCAGCAACAGTATGCCACATACCACCCAGAGTCGTTTAATGAAATTGCTGTCTTCCTATCCATGATTCCTGAGTTCTACACCACAGATCAGGATAAGTTTGAGACTAAAATATATTCATTGCCAGATAAAGTAAGAGATTTCCTGCTCTCTGCAGATGCCGTGACAAAAATTAAGGAGATTAAAAAAAATTCGGCTTCAAAAGAAACTTTTATTAAAAGGTTTTACGCCTGGTTCGATGCCTTTAATATTCTTAAGTTACTTAACTTTTTAAAAAATAATAAATATGGCGAGATAGGTGTGAAAGATGCAGTACAGAAATTCTTAGGAACCCAGGAATCAGATCTTCATGAGCTGCTGAGAATGCTGCGCAAAAGAGACTTGGAATAAGAAGCAGTGGATTTTTGAATTTTAAATACCCCGAATGCTGACTTAATTGACAGGTTAAATGGATACCACTATCTGCTTCAACTCAGGTGCAAGTGGCCATTGATAGCTGACCAGCCATAGCCTAGTCTCTTACGACTACAAACACATCCTCGTTGTCCCGTTTCATCAGGTATTGCTCGCGGGCAAATTTCTCCAGGTTTTCGTCGTTTGTTTGCAGTTCTTTTAAGCGAGCTGCATCTTCCTCTATTTTTTCAATGTAATACTTGCGATCCTTATCTATCTGCCTCAATTCACTGCTCAACTGGTAGCGCTCTATCAGGTTATTCTCGTCAAAAAGAAAAACCCATACAAAAAAGGCAAATGCCGCAATAACATATTTGTTCCTGAGGACAGGTAAAAACTTCTTTAAATTAAAATTCCTTGGCATCAGAAGGTATCAATTAATGTTTCAAAGTTAATTAAGTGATTCATTCAATAAAGTGGTATAGTAAAAAAGTTATCGACAGGCCTGATAACATAAGGATGACATAAATCATATGGTTGGTGAAATGCCAAATAATAAATGTCATTTTTTACCCTTTTAGCTGTATCTATTTTTAACAAAAAATAAAGACTATGAGTAACGGAAGATTTGTAATACCTACCCCAAAAAATGAGCCTGTATTGAATTATGCACCCGGATCGAAGGAAAGAGCTGAGCTGCAGGCTGCTATTAAAGAGTTACGTTCAAAAGAAGTGGATGTGCCCATGATAATCGATGGTAAAGAGGTGAGAACTGATAACCTGCACCGCATGCATCCACCGCACGACATAAAACATACATTGGGCCATTATCATCAGGGTGGCGAAGAGCATGTAAAAATGGCGATTGATGCTTCTCTGAAAGCAAAAGATAAGTGGATGAACATGCCGTGGCAGGAACGAGCTGCTATTTTCCTAAAAGCTGCTGACTTGTTGGCTGGACCTTACCGTGCGAAAATAAATGCTGCTACCATGCTGGCACAATCGAAAAATGCCTACCAGGCAGAAATTGATTCGGCATGCGAACTTATCGACTTCTATCGCTTTAATGTGAAATTTATGGAGCAGATTCATGAAATGCAGCCACAGTCTTCGCCTACTATATGGAATCGTACCGAGTGGAGACCACTTGAAGGATTTATTTTTGCGCTAACTCCTTTTAACTTTACGGCCATTGCAGGTAACCTTCAAACCTCACCAGCAATGATGGGAAACACAGTAGTTTGGAAACCATCAAAAACCCAGGTTTACTCGGCCGCAGTAATCATGGAAGTTTTGATGAAAGCCGGACTCCCTGCCGGTGTTATAAACCTTGTATACGCTTCTGGCCCTGTGGCCGCTCAGACAGTTATGGATCATCCCGATTTTGCCGGTATTCACTTTACCGGTTCAACAGGCGTTTTCCATAGTATCTGGGAAAAAATCGGAAACAACATCAAAAAATATAAATCGTACCCGCGTATTGTAGGTGAAACGGGTGGAAAAGACTTTGTTTTTGCTCATAAGAGTGCAGTTCCTGCAGAAGTAGCCACTGCATTAGTGCGGGGTGCCTTCGAATACCAAGGGCAAAAATGTTCAGCTGCAAGTAGAGCCTATATTCCTGCTTCAATGTGGGACGAGGTGAAAAGTTTAATGGAAAAAGACCTGGCATCGATTAAAATGGGGCCAACTGAGGATTTTGGCAACTTTGTAAATGCCGTTATCGATGAGAGTTCTTTTGATAAACTTTCTGATGCCATTGAAAAAATTAAGGCTGCCCCTGATGCAGAAATCATCATGGGTGGTGGTTATGACAAGAGCAAAGGTTTCTTTATTGAACCTACTGTGGCACTTACAACAAATCCTGATTTCTTTAGCATGGAAGAAGAATTGTTCGGTCCAATTCTTACAATATTTGTGTATGATGGTGAGAAGTTTGAGGAAACACTTGAAACGTGCGATAAAACATCGATGTATGCACTCACCGGTTCCATCTTTGCAAAAGACAGAGATGCGGTTATTACTGCCCAGGAGAAACTTCGTTTCGCGGCGGGTAATTTCTACATAAACGATAAGCCAACCGGCGCCGTTGTAGGACAGCAACCGTTTGGTGGTGCTCGTGGTTCGGGAACCAATGACAAGGCAGGTTCAATGATTAACCTGTTGCGCTGGGCCTCGCCACGCTCACTTAAAGAGAACTTTGTGCCTCCTGTCGATTACAGGTACCCTTTCCTGCAATCGGAATAATCCTGACTAGTTGTTTGTGAAGATTCTATTAATTCAGAATACAACAAACAGTAAAACTGGATGAACCGGGTACGCCTTTGGCTGTTAATTTTTCGTTTATGAGAAAAATTAAATCCCGGATTAATGGAACACTATAAAGTTGATTGACGAGAATGGAAAGCAGGCCCCTTTGGAGTGCCTGCTTTTTTATTTACTTTCAAACTTTAACCTTAAAAGTTTATTGTTACCTGGCCATTTCCTTGAGCAATTGTTCTATTATGTTCAGTTCTTTATTCGGATCATAGTCCTTTACCTCTTCTCCTGTAGAGAGCATGCCATAACCAATAACCCGATCATAAAACTCTCCCATCTTTCGATAATACAAAAATGCATGATAATCGTTACCAGTCTGGTGGTAACTACCTTCGGTAAGGTCTGAATAAATCATTCCGGTCTGATATTCTTTTGTTACATAGCGATAATTATAGATACCCTGCTTTAACAAAAGTGTAGCCTGATAATTACCATCCTCGGGATGGTATTGCATATAGTTTTCATGATACTGCCAGTCAGATAAAGCACCCTCTATATAAACATCTGCACCAAGTGGGTATTCCGTA
This sequence comes from Bacteroidales bacterium, assembly GCA_003508755.1. Classification (GTDB taxonomy): domain Bacteria; phylum Bacteroidota; class Bacteroidia; order Bacteroidales; family UBA10428; genus UBA10428. The sequence goes on from DNTK01000013.1 coordinate 5,825, forward strand.
TCAAATGTAAAGTGTACGTATGCATAATCGGCATCAAGCATATGCTCATCATTCGATTCCTGGTTTCTGATAAAATAATTACCACTTAAATCTACTGCCGAAAAATAATCTTTTTCTCCTCTTGGTTTGTCTGGTTTTAGAAAAATGTGGTAGTGAGGTGGTTTATATTCCATACGATCTACACGTTCAGAAATAAACTTTAATGACTTAATATCGAAAAAACGAAACTCATTTATTCCATCAAATACGATTTGACCGGGTTGATTGAATGAAATTCCACCCTCCCCGTTAACATTAAAATCATCGAAGATTTGAGCAGTATTCCAATTCCCATTTTGAATGATCGATAGATTGATTTTTCCTGCCAGTTGAGAGGTTGCGTGCTTATCCGATTTAATATGCACCGATAAACCCTGGGTGCTGCCGTAAAAATCGGTTTGGAATTTGTCTAGCTGAATATCAATTTCGGTTGCCGGGTCAAAAAGAATAAATCTTCGGGAAAGCAACTCTTCCTGCTCTTCATTATAAAGACGAATAATGTAATTTCCACTTTTTAGAAAACGGATATCCTCATTGGGAAGCAGTAATTTATAATGCACATAATCGACTTGCGTATTAAATGATGCTGAAAATGGATATAACGTATTTTCTTCATAACCATCGATAAACTCCATTGGATCCAATTCTGACTTACTCCAATCGTAATTGCACAATTCCAGGGTGTACACGAATTGCTCTTGGTCAGTTGTAAGAATATCAAATGATAATACCAAGGGTTCGGAAGCATACAAACTATTAATCGGCAAAGCTAAAGGTTGTGATTCTGGATGAAACTGAACTGTTTTTATTTGTTTATCCTGTGCATTCAGCCCACGCAGCTCTTGAGCAGTTTGTTGAGCAAATAAGCTATTTGTCAGATAAATCAGAAAAAAAATAAGGAATATTTTGTGCGTCATTCAGCTCAATATTAGATGGTTATTATATAGCTGCCTAGTGAAATTATAAAAAAAAATAAAAATCAGTTGTTAATAATTAAACAACTGAAGCTTTTTGGGGTTATGATAATTACATTTTCAATCTTTCATATACTATGCCAAAGTAGGTAATATAAATATTATATATGGACATATATAGTTGTTTTAATATTAAAAAACTTTAATTTTGCACCTCTAAAAAAGCTATCTATAAGCATGTCGAAAGTTATTAAGATCAAAAAAGGGCTGGATATCAAACTAAAAGGCAAAGCTGAAAAGGTTTTGCACAAAGTTGGTACTGCCGCGACTTACGCTGTTAAACCTACCGATTTTACAGGAATTACGCCAAAGCTTTTGGTGAAAGAAGGCGATGCTGTAAAAGCAGGGTCAGCATTGTTCTTTGATAAGTACAACTCTGATGTTTTATTTACCTCACCGGTAAGTGGAGCAGTAAAAAAAGTGGTAAGGGGTGAACGCCGTAAAATCCTTGAGGTGGTTGTTGAGCCCAATGGTAAAGGCGAATATGAATCCTTTAAAAAGGCGGCGCCTGCCGACCTGTCCAGGGAGGAAATAATCAATAATCTTCAAAAAAGCGGATTGTGGCCATCCATTAAAATGCGTCCTTATTCAATTGTTGCTAAGGCCTCTGACACACCTAAAGCAATTTTTATTTCCGGTATTGACTCTGCACCTCTGGGTGTTGATTACAATTTCATTTTGCAGGGAAAGGAAAAAGAATTTCAGGCTGGAATTGATGCGCTTAAGAAACTTACAAATGGTAAAATTCATCTGGGTATAGATGCTGATGTTGAACCTTGCCCGGCCTTTGTAAACGTAAAAAATGTAGAAATTACCAAATATACAGGGCGTCACCCAAAAGGACTGGTAGGTACACAAATCCATAAGGTGGACCCTATTAACAAAGGAGAAGTAGTTTGGGTAGTTGAACCTCAAAAAGTGGTAAGCATTGGACGGCTCTTCACAGAGGGACGTTATGACGCTTCTAAAGTTGTTGCTTTGGCAGGATCAGAGCTCAAAGAAACGGGGTATTTTCAAATTATTGAAGGAGCCAATATCGATTCCTTTGCAAAAGAAAGACTTGCTTCAGAGCACGTTCGCTATATAAGTGGTTCCGTACTTTCCGGTTCACGCATTGAAGCATCGGGCCATATGGGATATTACGATTCGCTGTTAACGGTAATACCTGAAGGAGATCACTACGAATTCTTTGGTTGGATTGCTCCTGGTTTTGATAAATACAGTGTTTCCCGCACCTTTTTCTCCTGGTTAAATCCAAAAAAAGAATACATTGTTGACACCAATCTTAAAGGTGGTAAACGCGCATTGATGATTACCGGTGCATTCGAAAAAGTGTTTCCATTCGACATCTTCCCAATGCAACTTATCAAAGCAACCATTATTGAAGATATCGACCTCATGGAGAAACTCGGAATTTATGAAGTAGTTGAAGAAGATTTTGCATTATGCGAATTTGTCGACACCTCAAAAACCGATATTCAGGCTATTGTTCGCAATGGTTTGGATCTAATGATAAAAGAAATGAGCTAGCAGCCGACTATGCCAGCAACACAATAAATTATTTGTAGATGAAAGCATTAAGAAATTATCTCGATAAAATAAAACCCAACTTCGAAAAGGGCGGAAAACTGGAGAACTTTCACTCCGCTTTTGATGCTGTTGAAACCTTGTTTTTTGTTCCCGACAAAGTAACAACCACAGGCGCGCACATCCGCGACAGCATTGATATGAAGCGTACCATGATAACCGTGGTTCTGGCAATGGTGCCTGCCTTGCTTTTTGGTATGTGGAACGTTGGATTCCAGCATTTTACAGCATTCGGAACCATAGAGGGAAAAACCTTTATGCAAATTTTTGGATTCGGATTCCTAAAAGTGCTCCCGATTATAGTCGTATCTTACGTTGCCGGATTAACCACCGAAATAATATTTGCCCAGATACGTCATCATGAAGTGCCGGAAGGTTTCTTTGTAACGGGTATGCTAATTCCGCTGATAATGCCTGTGGATGTGCCATTATGGATGGTAGCGGTTGCCACAGTTTTTGCGGTGATAATTGGTGTAGAAGTTTTTGGTGGCTCGGGTATGAACATCCTGAATCCTGCTCTAACAGCACGAGCTTTTTTATTCTTTGCCTACCCCACCGAGATGTCGGGCGACAAAGTATGGATATCAGGATTAAAAAATGTGGATGGAATTTCTGGTGAAACCATCATGGGCTATGCGGCTCAAAACAAAATAGCTGAAAATCCTTATACCCCACTCGATGAATTTCTTGGGTTTATTCCAGGATCAATTGGAGAAACTTCTACCCTTGCTATACTTATCGGAGCAGCTATTCTGATTATTTCAGGTGTTGGAAGCTGGAAAATTATCACATCGGTATTTGCTGGTGGACTGATTATGGGTTTGATTCTAAACTTGTTTGCCGTGAACGATTATATGGGCATTCCGGCATGGGAGCATCTCATTATTGGTGGATTTGCCTTTGGAGCAGTATTTATGGCCACCGACCCGGTTTCGGCCGCGCAAACAGAAAAAGGAAAGTGGATCTATGGATTCCTCATCGGAATCTTTGCCATCCTCATTAGGGTGCTTAACCCGGCGTATCCCGAAGGTGTGATGCTTGCCATCTTGCTGCTAAATGTTTTTGCACCACTTATCGACCATTACGTAGTAGAAGCGAATATTAAGAAAAGGACGAAACGATTAAAAGCTGCTCAAGCTTAATTATTTAAGAAGTAAAGAATTATGAAAAGTTTTAGTAATACTTACATATTTACCTTCTCGGCCATCATGGTAACAGTAGTGGCTGCCCTGCTTGCGTTTATTGCCATGCAGCTAAAGCCCATACAAACC
>DNTK01000281.1 GCA_003508755.1 Bacteroidales bacterium
CCCCTAACAAAAACATGTGTGCCAGTAATATCAAGATTAAATTGTGGCTTTTTCTTATTAAATCGTTTAAACATATTTTTGATAAATATATTAATAATTAATGCTGTCATTAATAAGCCTGTTGTTACGTGCAACCAATTGGGCAGCAGTCCGTGTTCGTGTTGATGGGTATGAAGCGCCTGCGTGAACCATTCTCTTGGAAGCAGGTAATCGATGAACAATCCGGACAATAAAGCACCCACAATTAATGTTGCCAGGTAAGTAAACAAGGTTTTTCGTCCCATGGCATTTCCTATAACCGAAATAGTGGCTGCATTGGTTGCCGGTCCGGCCATTAAAAAAACCAGGGCAGCGCCAGGGGAAATACCTTTCAGCATTAAAACCGCTGCTATGGGCACAGAGCTGGTAGCACATACATAAACAGGGATAGAGGCCATTAGAATGATGAGCATCCCCACAAAATCGTTATGGATGTAAGATGCAAAAAAATCATCGGGTACAATAACAGCGATGAGAGCAGCAATCAATAGTCCTATTACCAACCATTTAGCAATATCCTGTAAAAAATCGACAAATGCATACCTGAATATTTCGGTAAAGGGATTTTTAATTTTTTTGTTTTCTGCTACGGAAATGGTTTCCCCATTCGATTCAGGATTATGACTATCATTTTTGTTTGTAAAAAACCCTCCAAATACTCCTGTGACCAGGGCAACAACGGGGCGGACCACAGCAAAGGGTATACCGAGCAATGAGTAAGTTACCATGATAGAATCAACGCCGGTTTGAGGTGTTGAGATTAAAAAAGAAATGGCTGCTCCTTTTGAGGCCCCATTTTTATGAATGGAAACACCTGTGGGTATTACACCACACGAGCAAAGTGGCAGTGGTATGCCAATAAGGGCCGCTCTTAATACAGATTGCATATTCGATTTGCCCAACAATCGGTTTATTTTACCATCGGGAAAAAAGACATGCAGCAGACCGGCAATAAAAAAACCTAAAATCAGCCATGGTCCCATCTCAAATGTAAGATCCATTAACTCCTCGATATACCTCTTCACATACTCCATAGCCTAATGTTTATGATGCTTAATTAACTCTTTGCCACTGCAACAGTTGTATTCAAACTGAATGGTTACATGGTTGATCTCGAACTTTTCATGTAATATGCTTTCTATCTGCTGTTGTAATATTTCTGTTTCACTTATTCGAATATCATCAGCCACATCTGCATGGCACTCAAAATGCACCTGGCTATCATTTAAATTCCAAATATGTAAATGGTGAATATTATCGATCCCCTGAATATTCTCAAGGGATTGTTGAATAGTTTCCAGATCGACATTTTTTGGAGTAGCCTGCATTAAAATATCAACCGACTGACGTAAAATAGAATAGGTCTCTTTTAAAATGTAGATCCCAATAAGTATGGTAAGTACCGGATCAAGCCAATACACCTTGTAAAAATAAATTAAAACAGATCCTATAATAACGGCAACGGATGAAACAGTATCGCCCAGCAAGTGCAAATAAGCCGCCTTGATGTTTATGTTTTTATTGGAATCTTTTCGTAAAAGTAATACGGCCAAAAGGTTAGCTAAAAGCCCTATACTGGCCAAACCAAACATTAATAAGCCTTTAATGGGTTCCGGATTCTGAAATCGAACAATTGCTTCGCGAAACAGGAAAAAGATAATGACAATTAAAGTAGCCGCATTAAATAAGGCTGCCAGTATTTCGGCTCGCTTATAACCAAAAGTTTTGCGGCTGTTTGCAGCACGCTTACTTATCTTATTTGCCGCCCAGGCCAGCAAAACAGCAATGGTATCTCCCAGGTTATGAATAGCATCAGAAAGCAGGGCGAGACTATTCGACAATATGCCTCCAATAATTTCTACAATGGTAATTATCAAATTAAGCACTGTAGCGAACAATAAATTACGCCCGTTTAAATCCGTATGCCCATGACCGTGTCCGTGTGAATGTGCCATATAATTACAAAACTAGTTATAATAGCATTACAATAGGATAGCAAGATTTAGGTATTTTAAAACCAGGAATAAAAAAAAGGCTGTAATGAACATTTCACCACAGCCTTAACATTTATGAAAAAATATTTTATGCTTTTGAAACTCCAGCCCCTTGGGGGTTGCCTTTCCGGGCAACAAAATAAATACCAGCAAGAATAAACGGTATGCTCAGCCATTGCCCCATGTTTAAGGTCATTCCTTGTTCGAAATCTACCTGCACTTCTTTCACAAATTCGATAAAGAAGCGGGCAGTGAAAACTAAAATTAGAAACCAGCCAATAAAAAAGCCATGTTTGAATTTCTGATAGTTTTTATAGAAGTACATGAGTAATCCGAATATTGCCAGGTAAGCCAGAGCCTCATAAATTTGAGTAGGATGTTTAGGTACAATTTCTTCTGGTGCCGGATAGGGTGGGTATAAAGCTTCGCGCATAAACCTGAAACCCCAGGGTAAATCGGTTTGCACTCCATAGATCTCAGAATTAAATAAGTTACCCATGCGAATAAAGAAGGCTGCAAGTGCTGTAACTATGGCAATCCGATCAAGAATCCATAAATAGCCCACCTTAAATTTACGGGCAAAAAGCCATAATCCTATCAATATTCCAATGGCGCCTCCATGGCTGGCCAGACCCTGGTAACCTGTAAAGCGGAACCCTTCCTGTGCATCGATGGTAAAGGGCAAAAGAATTTTCCAGGGTGCCTTTAAATATGTTTCGGGTTCGTAGAAAATGCAATGTCCAAAACGGGCACCGAGAATTGTGGCGAGAATTATATAAAACGTAAGCTTATCGAGTAATTCTGGTTTTACCCCTTCACGTTTAAAAAACCGCTGTATGAAGTAATATCCCAAAATAAAACCTAATCCAAACAACAGGCTGTACCAACGGAGTTCGAAATTATCAAATTGTAGTATTTGGGGCCTGACGTCCCAGATGATATAGTTTAACATTTCTTGTAATTTTTTAGCAGTGTGAAGATAAATTTAAAATTAGCTTTACCCAATTATTTTATGTCAAATTAAGATGAATGTTTGGTTAGTTCAAGTGAATAGTAAATTTATTCCAACACAATGTGTATTTTTGCCGACAATACAAAGTTTTTAAAAATCTGTACGTTGAATAAACTTGTTAAAATACTGCTTAGTCTGTTTGTTCTATTATCTGTTATTGCTTGTGCTCGCATTGGCAAACCACCAGGTGGTCCCATTGATGAAGATCCGCCGGTAATTGTAAAGTCGAAGCCTGTAAATTATGCCACAAACTACAAACGCAAAACAGTTTTTGTGGGTTTTGATGAATTCATTAAATTGGAAGATGCGTTTACAGAATTTACCATTTCTCCGCCACTGGAAGAAACTCCTCTGCCCCGCACAAAAGGCAAGGGTATCGTGGTAGACTTGCACTATGCAGACCTTGATTCATTTACCTATACACTCGATTTCGGAGAATCAATTGTAGATAATAACGAAAGTAATCCCTTGCTCGATTTTCAGTTTGTTGTTTCTATTCTGCCTCACATCGATTCTTTTTCAATAAGCGGCAGAATTATTGATGCGTTTACGCATC
>DNTK01000202.1 GCA_003508755.1 Bacteroidales bacterium
CTGTTATGTACTGGACAAGCCGCACAATAAATGTACCAGAAAGTATAAATAATTCATCAAAGATAATATCTTAAGGCCTGTTAGTAAAACAGGTTTATCCACATACCATGTTTTACTATTTTTGAGAAAACAATTAATGTGGGCAAGATGGAAAGAAAGATACTTATTACAGGAATAGTTTTAGCAATATGTATTTCGGTAATAATTGGTGTGATTTTTATTTATTCAAGCACTAAAACCGGTGCAAACCCTCTTAAAGTAATTCCTCAGGATGCAGCTTATGTAGTGAGGCTCAACGGTATTGGAATAGCAGAAGTGCTTAAAAGCGAAAAAACAAAAGTCTGGAAAGATTTAACCGGGCTTAAATTATTTGCAAACATTCATAATGAAATTTCTATTCTCGATAGCCTTTTCAACGATAAAAAATTGTTTAGCGAGGACTTATCAGAACAGCAAATATTTGTCTCAGGTCATTATTCCGGTGGAAAAAACATCAATCATTTGGTGGTATTTAATGTTCCTGCCTCGTTTAAGGAGAAAAGCATCGAGGGTTTCCTTGCAAAACAAACAAATAGAAGAATTTCGAGTTTTTCGATGCGTAAATATGAGGGTAAAACCATTTTTTCTGTGTCGCTAACCACCAAGAGAATCCTTTACCTTTCACTAGCCAATGGAGTACTGATTTATGGCGGATCACCGGTTCTTGTTGAGGATGCTATCAGGCAATCTACATTAAATATTTCCCTTCTCGACAATCCTGGTTTTAATGAAATGATTAGTGCGACCGGTAAAAATAAGGATGCCAATTTGTTTATTGATTTTAGCCAGCTTGGACGTTTGATATCACTGCTGGGGAATAATACTTTTGCCACTAAATTGAAGTCATTCGAAAAGCTCGGAAGTTGGTCAGAACTGGATATCAATGTTAAAAGTAACCTGCTGTTTCTAAATGGTTTTACCAGGCAGTCAACTGAAAGCAATTTGCTCTCAACAATTTCACAGAACAATCCCGTAAGGCTTACCATCGAAGATGTTCTACCATCAACCATAGCCGCATTTATTGCATTTGGTCTATCCGATGCCGAAGAAAGCTATTCAAAATACCTTGAATACTTAGATGAACTTGGGAAATTATCGCGCTACCAGGCAAATCTATCGAATATGAACTCAAAATATGGAGTAGATTTTGAAAAGCTTTTTCTTTCCCATATCGATGATGAGTTGGCCTTGGTTTATAAGAAAAATGTAAATACGGCAACAGGTTCGCATTATTTAGTTATGAAATCGAAGAGTGGCTCTGAGCTCGAAAAAGAATTAATAGCACTTACACAGAAAATTTCTGAGCTCAATAATGCCGCAAAAACACAAAGTTACAGTCCGGATAAAACCGTTCGCTTTAACATCCATAAAATCCCAATATATCCACTATTTGGCTGGGTTCTTGGCGATTTTTTTGATGTATTTGAAGAATGCTACTTTACGGTGGTAGATAATTATATGGTTGTTGCAGGTTCATATGAGGATGCTTCGCAGTTTATTTATAGCTATATACTGCAAAAAACACTATCAAATGACGAAATCTATCGCGATTTTGCTGAGAATATTTCTGTTCGCTCTTATACGCTCGGATACTTTAATTTGCAGCAGGCTTCCGGGTTCTTCAGCCGCTACGGTAAAGAGGAGCTGTTAAAAGACTGGGAACAAAACATCCAGGTTTTTAACAATACTAAAACCGCCGGGTTTCAGATAAGTGAAGTTAGTGGAATGCCTTATTTTAATGTGTTTTTGAATCGAATGGGAAATGTCAGGGGAAAGCCCAAAACTGTATGGGAAAGCTTATTAGATACCACACTAAGCTTCAAACCTGTATTTTTAGTGAACCATTACACAAAGCAAAACGAGATCTTTATTCAAGACGACAAAAACAACGTTTATTTAATAAACCAGGCGGGCCGTATACTTTGGAAATTTCTACTTCCTGAAAAAATTAACTCGGAAATCTATCAAATCGACTATTATAAAAACGGAAAGCTGCAAATGCTTTTTAGCACCGACAACTATATTCACTTAATCGATCGCAATGGAAATTATGTGGAAAATTATCCTATTCGATTGAGAAATAAAGCTACAGCAGGCCTGGCGCTTTTTGATTATGACGATACCAAAGATTATAGAATATTTATTCCTTGTGCCGATAAAAAAGTATATGCCTATAGAAAAGAAGGAACCTTGCTACCGGGTTGGGGTTTTGAAAGAGCCGACCACAATGTGAATACCAGTATCGAACATTTTCGAGTTGAGGAAAAGGACTTTATTGTATTTGCCGATAAAAGCAGGACATATATTTTAGACAGGAAAGGAAACGACAGGGTATTAGTTAAAGGAGACTTTTCAAAATCGCCCAATAATAAATTTTATTTACAGAACACAGATCAGGTCACTACATCGTATCTGGTTACAACAAATCCAGAAGGAGACATTATTAAGATATATTTTGATGGAAACACAGAAAAGGTTCAATTCACCAATTTTACTGCAGAACATTTTTTCGATTATAAGGATATTAATGCAGATGGAAAAAGTGATTACATCTTCCTTGATAAGAACATCCTTCAGGTATTTGATAACGGGGGGACGACCTTGTTTAAAAAAGATATGAAAGTGCCCATCACTCAAAAACCGGTGTACTATCACTTTTCTCATAACAACCGCAAAATTGGTTTGGTTTCGGAGGAAGAAGAGCAAATTTTCCTGATTAACAACAACGGCGATATTTATAAAAATTTCCCGCTTGAAGGGAAAACGCTTTTTTCAATCGGGTATTTCGATC
>DNTK01000205.1 GCA_003508755.1 Bacteroidales bacterium
GTATTAACCCACCTGTGTTTTGAAAAAGAACCATGATTGGCATCGTGCATAGTTACCAGCCCAAGACCAGACATTCCTAGTCCCATAACTGCCCAGCAAATGAATACGGTACCTATGGAACTTATTATTCCGGATAGCATCAACCCATAGGGCACGAAGTAAACCAGTGCCATAAGCAATGTTTTAATCAATATTGTAGTCCCTCCTTGTTTTTCAATACCATTATTTATGAAGTAGTTCTTTACTTCATTTCGCAATTCCGAAACAAATTCTTGTTTATCTTTTTTATACTTTAATTTCTTCATTATCTACTCGATTACATTTTATTATTTAAGCATTTCGCAAACCGTAAATAGTTCTGAAATGGTATCCGTAAACAGCCATCGTTATAGCATCGACAAATAACTTTGGTTTTTTAAAAAGAGTCCAGGCCATAAATTTCCAATATTCAAAACGACCTTTACTCACCAGGCCGAGTACAAATATTGCTTTGGTAAAGGCCTTCAGTTGGTTTAAATCTATGTTGCTTTTTCCAACTTTTACAGGTTTGTAGTTTTTCAACAACTCCTTTATTCTTTGGTAATAAGGTTTTTCTTTATAAATGTTGTTTATAATGTGTTGATACCCTTCCAATAGTTTGCGCTGATTCATTTTTGGAATAAAGTTCATGGTAAAATCCGTGTTGCTTCCGGTCGCATCAACTGTTAAGCGTTTTTCCATCTCCATTTGCCTGTACAACTGCGTGTTTTTGGGCGCATTTAACAAGCCCACCATTGCCGAAACAATACCACTTTTCTGAATAAAATCGATCTGGCGTTGAAATACTGTTTCTGTATCGCTGTCAAAACCAACAATAAAACCACCGGATACCTGCAAACCTGCTCGCTGAATTTGTTTTACGTTCTCTACTAAATCCCTGTTTTCGTTTTGTACCTTATGGCAGCTTTTCAACGATTCTTCAACCGGGGTTTCTATTCCTATGAAGGTGGATGTAAAACCAGCGCTGCGCATCATTTGCAATAACTTAACATCATCGGCAAGGTTAATGGATGTTTGCGCATTAAACTTAAAGGGATGTTGGTGGGTATTCATCCATGAAATCATATCGGGCAAAATGCTGTTTTTTACCACATTTTTGTTACCGATAAAATTATCGTCCACCACCGCTACAGGCCCTCTCCAGTTTAGTTTATATAAGGCATTAAGTTCATCCAATACCTGTTTGCTGCTTTTCATGCGTACTTTATGCCCCAACAAGGCAGTTATTTCGCAAAAATCGCAGTTAAAAGGACATCCGCGCGATACCTGCATGTTCATGAAAGCATAATCGTTCATTTTTAATAGATGATAATCGGGAACCGGTGTAAGCGACAAATCAGCAAATTCATTCGTTTGGTATATTTTTTTAGGGCTGCCTTTTTGTATGTCCTTAAGAAATTCGGGCATAGTTATCTCTGCTTCATTTAAAATAAAGTGGTCTATTTGCGGATAGTTTTCATATTCCTGTGTAAACAATGGACCGCCTGCAATTATTTTAGCGGGATAGTCCTTACATCTGTCCAGTATGTCATTTACTGAATCTTTCTGTACATACATGCCACTCAAGAATATTAAATCAGCCCAGTCAAGATGATTTTCATTAAGATTTTCAATGTTCAAATCCACCAACTTCTTTTGCCACTCTTCAGGTAACATAGCCGAAACGGTTATTAGTCCAAGTGGAGCAACAGCCGCCTTTTTCGAGATAAACTTTAGCGCATGTTTGAAACTCCAGTATGTATCGGGGTATTTTGGGTATATCAATAAAACATTCATCTTATTCTTTATATTAATTACAACAAAGTTAGGTCAGACTTTAACCCATTAAAAATGTAAGGGATTAGTGCCCATACAATTGGGATAGATCGTATAATTATAGGTGAATTGCACGAATTAGCTGAGAGTGTTATTCGCCCCTATGCCTTTAAAGAAGGTCCTTAACGGCCATTAAATACTGTCTGGAAACAGGAACAGTTTCTTTGGTTTTGTCAAGACTTAACCAATAGGAATTAAAGTTTTTGTTAAGCTTATCGATATACTGAATATTCACTAGACTGGTGCGGTGGGTTCGGATAAAATTATTGAATTCGGCAAGTTGCAGTTCGACATTTCTTAATGTGTTCCGAACCATTTTCTTCTTTACGATTCCTTCATCATGATACCCTATTTCTACATAATTATCAGCCGATTTTGCATATACAATCTCAGAAACCTGGATTCTAAAATTATCGGATTCGTTATCGGACACTATTTCAATATGTTTATTTGAATAACTTTCTGAAAACTGCTTTAGTTTGCTTTGCATTAAATGAGTATCAGACAAAAGCTTTTTTAGCCGAATCTGATAAGCATCTATCTTTATTTTTAGATGCATGGCTAAAGGCAGGCTTAAGCAAATGAATACCACACGTACAACAATGTTGAAGGTAATAGTTACCTGTCCGACAAATCGGATGTAAAAAATAAAAGCAAGGCTGGTTGCAGCAATCTGGAAAAAATAGTACAGAGGTATGTAAATGGAGTTATTGTGATTTTCATTCTCCTTGTTTAAAAGTGCACGTTGAAATATTATTTGTGAGATTATAAGGAGGACCAACACAATTACTCCAAAACCGGTAAGAAAAAGAAGTATATTTTCAAATTCGAACTTTTCGATTGTAAAAGGCTGAAAGAACTGGATAAACAAAAAAACAGATATTGCAATTCCGAAGTATAACCTGAAGTGCAATTTTGTAAGGTTGATAAATTGATTTAGTTTCCTATTTGTTGCCAATCGCTTATTATTTTTCAAGGTCAACCTTTAGTTTAGTAGCAAGTTTTTTAACCAGCGTTCCAACATTATAATAATCAATTGCCCAAACTACAGCATTACATGAAGCAGATCGTACAAAAATCAGCTCATAATTAGAATTCACCGGGGTTTCGCTTACCTCTTTAAATTCTGTATTTGAGCCACCTGGGCATTTCGATTTAATTATCTTTTAGGTTATTCATATAATCAAAGGTACGCTTTAAAGGTAATCTTCCCAAATAGGAAACTGTAATACCAAGCATGCGGTTTTCAAGAAGAGGAAGCCATACCGGAGATTTTCTGTCAAATCTTTTATGATTGCGAAAATTGCTATACGGAATGCAAACAAAAAGCTTCTTCATTTCTGGAGAAGCTTTTTTTTAAATATGTCTTACAGACTAAGAATATACCACACTACAGGGATAAGAATCCCAATAGATATTAACCACCAACCTCGTTTGGCAAAACCTTTCTTTCCTTTTAACATAATGGCTCCTGAAAGTGCAAAAAATATAAATATTACACCGTAAATATTTCCCAACCAGGTAAATCGTTTGCCCGAGTTAAGGTGAAT
>DNTK01000168.1 GCA_003508755.1 Bacteroidales bacterium
CATCAAGGCATAATAATATCAGACATTTAGTCTATGCCAGTTCTTCCAGTGTTTATGGCCTAAACGAAACCATGCCCTTTTCTGTTCATGATAATGTCGATCATCCCATCAGCCTCTATGCCGCCAGCAAGAAAAGTAATGAGCTCATGGCTCATACTTACAGTCATTTATTTGGGCTACCCACCACTGGACTTCGTTTTTTCTCTGTTTATGGTCCCTGGGGCCGTCCGGACATGGCCTTATTTTTATTCACAAAAGCAATAAAAAAGGGAAATCCGATTCAAGTATTCAATAATGGCAAAATGCACCGCGACTTTACTTATATTGACGATATTGTTGGTGGAGTTATCAAAGTGATTGATACTATAGCTGAAAGTAATAATAATTGGAGCGGACTGCAGCCTGATCCATCATCATCTAAAGCACCTTATAAGCTTTACAATATTGGAAAGAGTAATCCGGTAAAACTTCTTGACTTCATCAAGGCTATAGAGCAAAACCTCGGAAAGTCTGCTCAAATGGAGTTTCTCCCAATGCAACCGGGTGATGTTCCAAAAAACTGGGCAAATGTGGAGCATTTAGTCAATGATATTGGATATAAACCTTCTACTGATATCAAAGAAGGAGTTAAGATGTTTGTTGATTGGTACAAGGGTTTCTATAAAGACTAGTCAAGGTTAACTTGCCTGTAACCAGGCGATTTATAGTAGTACAAGAAACTATAGAAAAAGGAAAAATAAACTACACCGGCTAATCGTACAAACATCGATTCAAAAAGCAATTGTGTAAATGCCACCAGAAGAAATAAGAAAAGCAGTTCCTGCTTTTTCTTTATTGCATGGTAAACAGGAAAAATAAACACAAGAAGCAGAGAAATTAATCCGATTATACCACTCTGCAACCAGGTTTCCAGAAACTGGTTATGGGCATCAAGCCTTTTTTCAACACCTGAAGCATATCCGGTTTTCTCGTGCTCCTTAATGAGTTCATCCAAGGCATCACCAATCCCATGACCTGCGATCGGTTTTTCCTTAATGGTATGTAGAGCATTGTTCCAAATGATAATTCTACTATCTGTAGTTTCCGATTGTTCAGAAGAAAAAACACTTCTTACAGTTTCTTTCATTCGTGTATTGTTAAGAATCCATACGGTGCTGCTGAGCAATATAATAAGGCCTACCGATAGCAAATAGTATTTTTTCAGGTAGAATAATTTCATTAATAAGTAAATACCAAGGAAAATCAAAGTAACTAAGGCACCTCTCGATTGCAGAACAAGTAATAATAAGAGGCTTAAAAATGCAAAAGCACTATGAACGGATTTAAATGCAATCTTTTTTTCTGCTACAGATAAATAATAAGCAATGAAGATTAATACTAAGAATGAATAATAGGAAGGATGCAATGCTAAACTATGTATTAATATGTAATAGCGCGTATACCTGAAGAAGTCTCCAAGCGACAATTCGGATAATTTTGTTGTTTCAACCGCCAGGTTAAATTGAATAAACAATACTGCAAAGGAAACCATAAGGGAAAAGCCAAGCAGGAGGAAAAGCTGGTTTTCATCCATTTTTAACCTGCGCCTGTAAGTAAAGAAAATAAAAGGAAAAACAACAAAGCTAATGAGCCTTTCCAACATTTTAATTCCGTTAACCCAGTTTGCACTGTAAGTAAGCGATAAAAGGCATATTATAGCAAAAGCGGGAAGTAAATAATTCGTGTATAATTTAAAATCTGTATGCAGATATGCTTTATTTACCCAAAACGCAATAAACCATATTAAAAAAGTTAATGACAAGAGAGGAGGAAGAAATTTAATCCCATAAGGCATGGCCATAACAATCAGTATTAACAATGCATACAAGATATTTGTAAGATTAATATGCGTGATCAGTTTTCTTGCCATTTATACATCAACTTTCTATTCCTCGGATATTTAAATGCATGTTAGACCAAAGATAATATGAATTCTAAGCTATATTTGTGACAGGCATGAATTTTTCATTAGATTAAAGTCGAACATAATAAGAATGTCACAAGAAAAAAGACCTGTAATATTACAAATTAATGTTACTCTGAATTATGGGAGTACCGGTCGCCTTGCCGAACTTTTAGGAGAAAAAATCATGGAGAAGGGATGGGAAAGTTTTATTGCTTTTGGCCGGTCAGAAAGAAAAAGTAAAAGCCATTCGATTAAAATATCCGGTTTGCTATCTGTATTTTACCATGTATTCTTAACACGCATTTTTGACAAGCATGGTTTAGGTTCAAGGCAGGCTACAAAAAAGCTGATAAGAAAAATAACTAAAATCAAACCGGATATTATTCATCTCCATAATATTCATGGCTATTATCTTAATTACAAAATACTATTTGACTTTTTAAGTAAAACTCAAACCAAAGTATTATGGACATTACACGACTGTTGGGCATTTACAGGTCATTGCACACACTATGAGGAGGTTGGATGTTATAAATGGAAAGAGATATGCCACCATTGTCCACAGAAAAAGGAATTTCCGGCCAGCTTTCTTTTGGATAATTCAAAGCAAAATTATTTACACAAAAAGAAAGCCTTTCAATCTACCGGGCAATTAAAACTTGTGACAGTATCAGATTGGCTAAAAAAGCAAACAGAACAATCATTCTTAAGAGATTTGCCAAGCAAAAGAGTCTACAATGGAATTGACCTGAAACAATTTGATCATATACCTGAAAGTAATTTACGGAATCGTTTAAAATTGAAAGATAAGTTTATTCTACTGGGTGTAGCAACTGTTTGGAACGATAAAAAAGGATTGCAAAGGTTTATCAATCTGGCTTCAAACCTAAAATCAGATGAAATTATAGTGCTCATTGGTATAACAAAGAAGCAGATCAAAAAATTCCCCAGGAATATTATTGGTATACAACCTACTCAAGATTTACAGGAATTAGTTGAATTCTACAATGTAGCCGATGTATTCCTTAATCTTTCCCTGGAGGAATCGTTTGGATTGGTTTCTGTGGAAGCTATGGCCTGCGGAACTCCTGTTATAACAACTGATTCTACTGCAAATGCAGAAGTTGTTACTGCTCATACAGGTGTTGTTTGTAGAACTGTCGATACAAGTTCACTGATTGATGCAATAAGACAAATAAAATCTAATGGAAAGGAATTTTATTCGGCGAATTGTAAGGAGCATGTTAAAAGAAATTTTTCGATCGAAGCCATGACTAATAATTATATTGGATTATATGAAGGGATGCTCTCTAAAACTTCTGTAAAATAGCCTAATGAAAAGAAACAGTAAAATATGGATATTTTCTGAAATCTATTTTCCTGAGGAGACGTCTACAGGGTATATTATGACTGAAATTGCTGAAGAGTTAGGGAAAGAAACAGAGATTGAAGTAGTAACCGGCTATCCTGCTTATTTTTCTTCAAATCGAACAGAATTATCCCAAAGAAGTAGACGTAACAATGTTGTTATAACGCGTTTTTTAAGAATAAAACTCAATAAGAACAAGCTATTGCAGCGGAGTTTAAGAGCTATCCTGATTAGTTTGAAGTTTTTTTTCTACGGACTTAGAAAGGTAAAAAAAGGAGATGCAGTGTTATTGGTTACCAATCCACCGACACAATTAGTGTTAAACTCATTGCTGGCTCATCTAAAAAAAGCAAAACTAGTTGTGCTGGTTCATGATGTGTTTCCAGATAACTTAGTAGCAGCAGGATTAATGTTGCCCAACTCTATCTCATATAAACTTATTAATACCAGAATAATAAAAGCCTGTAATCGGGCAGTGAGACTCATTGCTATTGGGCGCGATATGAAAGAAATACTGCAGATGAAATTAGGAACATCGAAGAAAATTGATGTCATTCCAAATTGGGCAGAGTTAGAGCGAATACTGCCATCACCCAGGAATGAAAATTCAATCATTAAGAAACTCAACCTAACGACTAAAAAAGTATTTCTTTTTGCGGGCAACCTGGGAAGAGTTCAGGGATTGGAAGTATTAACAAAAGCCATTAAAGAACTGAAGGACAAGGAATATTTTCATTTTATTTTTGTGGGTAATGGCGCTAAATCCAATTCAATTGAAACCCTTATTAATTCAGGTGTTAAAAATGTATCCTGGCTAAAAGAAATGCCCAGGAATGAACAGCAGGTTTTTCTGAATGCCTGCGATATTGGGATAATTAGCTTGTCTAAGGGAATGAAAGGACTTGGTGTTCCCAGTAAGGTTTATAACATTCTTGCTGCCGGTAAGCCGGTTTTTTGTGTAGTTGAAGAAGGCTCTGAAATTGAATTAATAGTAAAAGAGCATCAGGTTGGATGGATTGATTCGAGTTTTGATCCAACTCACATAGCGAACTC
>DNTK01000113.1 GCA_003508755.1 Bacteroidales bacterium
TAGCTGAATACGAAGACTGGCAGTTACGGCGCCTTTCGGTAAAACCAGGAATTACCTGTACATGGCAAATAATTCCTAATCGAAACGATGTAGTTTTCGAAAAATGGATGAAACTGGATATGGAGTATATCGATAAGTGGTCGCTAAAATCTGATTGGCAGCTTTTCTTTAAAACCATCAAATCAGTAATCATCAACAGAGGATATTAACATATGTTCCCAAGAAAAAAACTTGCAGCAAGATTTTTAATAATCTTGCTGTTTTTTTTAGTGGGGTTCCTGTTTCTTCATAAGCTGAATGTTTTTCATTACCTATATTCAGTTTCCAACCCCATCGATTCAAAATTACTCATTTGCGAGGGCTGGCTCCCTGAAGAATACTATTCTGCTGTTAAGGATGAATTTATTTCCGGAAACTACTCCATGTTGCTTTTTACAGGTGGCTCTATTGAAGAATCAGTGGGTTTATACGAAAATGGCCGTATTATTTTAAAAAACCTCAACTTTATACCTCATGGAGAAAACATCCTTGACCTTAATCTTACAGGTTCCTTTGCCTGGAATGAATACAGAAAGGCAAGGTTTCTATTAAGCGATAGTTTGCTGGGTGAATATGAAATCGGTGAAAATCAGAATATGCATTTCAGAGTGTATCCAAACAGCCTTGATTCCCTGGTCATCGAATTTAATAATGATGCCATAGAAGGTGAAAATGACAGAAACCTGTTTCTGAATAGTTTATCGCTTAATGGTTCTGAAATTGATTTATTCAGTCCGGATGTTTTTCTTCAACTATTTTCGTACGATACATACTATGCAACCAACTACAAATCAACAGCAGAAAGGGCATACAGAATGCTAAACCACTCGGGTATCGCTGAAGCTAAAATGGCTTATGTTGTTGCCCGCAAAAAGGGGATTTCAAAAACATACAATATTGCTTTGGCTGCGGTTGATTGGATGGAGGCTAACGACTATAGCAGTGCCAATATAATTACGGCATCGTACCATTCAAAACGAACCTATAAGAGTTTTAGTAAGGCCGGTAAAGACTCGGATTTTGGAATCGTATCGATCAGTGTACCGAGCAACAAATACCGACTCTTAAAAGAAATTACCGGCTGCTTTCTGCTATCGCTGTCTCCTGGTTTTATTCTCGAATTATAATGTCTGAATATGCTGATTAAATCAGCATACTTTTGAGAAAGAAATAAACATGCTATGCTGCTTTTTGCTTACAGCAAGCCCATACCATCCATCCGGAAATAGAGAACAATCATTTATGAGTTTTTATAGGTATTGTGCTAACTTAGTAAGCAGATTGAATACGCATGTTTGCCTTAAGCCCAAATAATACCTTTCGCAACTATATTATTGCCATTGTTTTTTGCCTGGTGCACGGATTCATGTTCGAATTATCCGGACAAGATGATACCATTCATATTGACTTATTTTCGAAATTTCCAGGGTACAGCGACCTTTTTGAGAAAGAAGAACCATTTGTTTGTACTTTAAAGGTGAATCTAAAGAAGTACCAACATGAAAAATACGAAGGTAAATACCATCCCGGAAAGCTCATATATACCCATAATGATTCACTCATCTCAAAAAGTGTACGCATAAAAGCACGTGGAGTAATACGACGAAAGATATGTGCTGTGCCTCCTATTCGTCTGAATATTCAGAAGGTTAACAAACAAGATAAATATGCCTTTGGACTTAGCAAAATAAAACTTGTCACACATTGTCACTACAATGCTAATAATATCAATTATTTGTTCAGGGAATTCCTGGTTTACAAACTCTATAATATTGTTACTGATAAAAGTTTTAGAGTCAGGTTAATTAAAATCGTATACATTGATACCGGCCGAAAGAACAAACAACTGACCACATGGGCATTTGCGCTGGAACCTCAAGAATTATTGGCTGAGCGCTTGGGTTGTATCAGCATTAAAATGGATAACATGGGTTACTCTGTAAGTGATTCCGCTACAGTTGACCTTTTAGCACTTTTTCAGTATATGATAGGTAATACTGATTATTCCATCATGGGAAGGCATAACGTTAAGCTTATAAAATCAAAAGACCATACCAAGCCCGAATTATACCCAATTCCCTATGATTTTGATTACAGCGGAGTTGTAAATGCCCATTATGCTTTACCTGGAGAGGGATTGGGTATTGAAAGTGTCCGGGAACGTTTATATGCCGGGCCGTGTCGCGACTTAATTGATTATCATACAGCAGCTCAGCACCTCGTTAGTAAGCAGGCCGAGTTCAAAGCAACAATAGAAAGTTTCGAATACCTGGAAGATTTCCAGAAAAATGATATTCTCAACTATATCGACAATTTTTTCAGGAACATTAACCGGCCCAATTACATAAAATACCATATCGACCCCGATTGTCTTTAGCTATGTTTAAAGAAGCTAATGTTATTCTTTAGATCCTCTACTTGCTGCAATAGTTTTTCCGAATTATTGGCCCTATGATGAGAAACATTATAATTCTGTTCTGTAATACTTTTAAGTTTTTGAATGGAATCATTTATTTATTCTGCACCATCCCTTTGTGTTTCAGAAGCACTGGTAATTTCTTTTACCAGCTTAAATGTATGAGGAATAATCGGCAGCATCGCAGTAACCATTTTTGTAGCTTGTTCAATTAACTCCTGGCTTGCAGAAGATAAATCCCTACTTCCACTGCAGCCTTTTTACTATTTTCGGTCAATTTTCTTACTTCAGCTGCTATTATAGCAAATCCCTTTACATATTCTCCTGCAGGAGTTGCCTCCACAGCGGCGTTCTTGGCCAGAATATTTGTTTGAAAAACGATGTCGGTAATAACTTTAACCTTATCAATAATCTGATGAATGGCTTTAAAGCTCTCTTTCGAAATTTTTTCGTTATCACCAGCTTTTTCAGCTGTTTCTTGATAGATTATTTCGGTTTGTTGCGAATTTGTTGCATTTGTTATAATATCAAACCTAACCATTATGCGGGAATAGTTATTAAATGTAGTTCCAGTTTAATATTAGTAATAATTAAATTAAGAAAAACAATATACTTATTGTCAACTAAAGGACATCATTAATCAGATTTATCCCCCATATACATCTGTCAATCGGTAAATGATGGTCGGCATTCATAGCTAGATTTACCCGAAATATATTGCTTTAACCTAGAATTTTCATCCATTCACCTATCCGTTATTTTATTGCAATACTTCCTGCAATAAATTTGAATTATAATTTAAAAATCAAATGGTGCTTCTACTCATTATATTATTTATTGTCTTAATGCTTTTCTACCTGCTGGTGGTACCCATAAGCATGGTTATCAATACAAAGCAAAGTGAGTACTTTGTTACACTTCCCGGAATAATCAAATCCTCCCTGGAGTTTAACAGTGCACAAATTGTTGTAATACACATAAAACTTTTATTCTTTGGTTTTAAAATAAAACCTTTTGAAAATAAAAAAGCAAGAAAGAAAAAAGAAAAACAAACCCATCGAAAAACAACCATGAAAAAGCCATTAAACAGAATACCAGGATTCTTAAAAGCCTTTAGCATTAAACGTTTCTATGCCGATATTGACACAGGAGATTTTCCAACCAATGCACAGCTAATCCCCATCGTGCAAACAATTAACGGGAAGCATATACAGGTTGGAATAAATTTCGAAAACAGAAACGACGCCGACATTAAAATAACAACCCGACTTTACAGGCTCATTTCAGCTTTTTTTAGAAGAAAATAAATAGGCTACATATTAATTAAACACATAAACCTTAGAAAAATGGAAACAAATTTTGAACAAGTATTCGAGAAAGTATCATCAAGTGTGAAGGACATGGTGAATACCGAAACCGTAATTGGAGATGAATTTAAAATAGGAGAATTTACCTGTAAACCGGTAATTAAAGTAGGAGTAGGATATGTTACAGGTAAAGGTGAAGGCAATCATCCTAAACACAATCAAAAGGGAAATGGCCAGGGAGCAGGAGCTGCAATGGGCATTGCACCCATAGGATTCCTTGTTGCGAAAGGTGATGAAATTTCCTTTATTTCTGCCGATTCTAAAAAAGGATTGAGCGCAATTTTTGACAAAGTACCAGATCTGATCGAGAAAATTATGGAGATGAAAAAGGAGAAGGAGAAAGAAGAATAAATCTTAGTGGTGTATATGGTTTGGAGTTTATTGAGGCCTGTTGACTATTTTCAGCAGGCTTCTCTCATTTTACTCCGCTTTACGTTTTTTAATAATCCATATCCATGCCACCACCATTTCCCGAGCCATTTCCATATCTGCCATTCTTCCTTTCTGTTTGGTTTATTCTATAGTTTATGGAAACAATAAAAATGGGGCTTTCACGGTATCCTTCAGAATAGACAACCGAGTTCTGGAAATTTCCTGTATCACGGCGAATTCTGGTTGCGAAAATATCATCAACACGCAATGTAACAGTCATTTTACGATCGAGCAATTCTTGTCGAAGCGCAGCTGAAAACCAATACATCTGTTCTTGTTGTTCCGAAATTTCTATTTCCGGACCTCGGTAAAAGCCCATGAGCTGCAAACGTGTTTTTGTTGGAAATGTAAAATTGGTCGTGATTCTGCCATCGTATCCAAAATCACTAATTTTTCGATTCTCTCCCTGTACTTCTCCTTCCGTTTCGTAGTAATATGCTGAGAATCCAGGTTGGAATGAGAACCATCTTGCCAGCTTTATATGTCCGCCTAATTCGGCACCTAGTCTGCGGTCGTCATCGAGGTTGGTTCTGGTGTAGAC
>DNTK01000086.1 GCA_003508755.1 Bacteroidales bacterium
TTAGTAATTTTTGTGTTTTCATTTTTGGTTATTTTATTCTTATTTACAAACCACACTTAGAATATCACTAATCTCAGCTGCTGTAGCATCAATATGCTGGTTGATTTGCTCAGCAGCTTCACTCGTCTTAACATCTCCTTCAATGCTGTTGACAGCGTCTACCAGCTTGTTATACGCTTTTACTGATTCTTTCATCTCCACCTTCTCTAATTTAGCCGCTTTCTTTTCCAACTTATTCCAAGCCTTATCTGCACTTTTATACGCTTTCTTAAACTCATCCATTGTGGAATTTTCATTGATGGCATCCAATGTTACAAGCGACTGGGCAAATGTGTTTATGCTATTACAGAAATTAGTTTCTGCTTTAGCCAACTTTTTATCCACTTGAGCATGGACTGTCATAATGGATAAAGACAGCATGATGAGACACAGGGCGAATACTTCTTTTTTTAGATTTTTCATTTTCATGGTCTTTAATTTATTTTGTTTATGATTTTGCTTTTTTCGGGAATAAGAATACCGTCTGGAAAAACAATTGCCATTTTGCTCCATTGTCGGGTCGCTCGACAAAGTAGCCTCCGCCACCTATGAATTTCACTGGTTGTTTTCCGAACATGACCACCTTGCCCATATTGGCGCCCAATGGTATCGACCATACCTGGCCCTCCGGGGCATTCCAGTTAGCGGTAATGGTAGGCATCGTTTGTACAAACCAGGCACTTGGGAAGGTATATACAATGAATACCTGAGCAAATAATGAATTCAGATTTCCATTTTCATACGAGGTGACATTATTTGCCGTGAGGCCTAAGGCCCAGTTTCCGGGCATTGTCAATACAATCAGTGTTGGGCCAATGCCAAATTCAGTACTGCCAAGCATATTGCTTGATCGTGTTGGAATACTAAATGCCGGCCCGATACCCCAAATGACTTTGCCGCTTTTTGCAGGGGTAAAAAATGCAGAGTAGTTGATGTTGCCGACACCAAAAGTTCCTCCTCTTTCTTGTGAAACATCAGGTTGAGAAATGAATGGAATAATCACCCTATTTACCAGGTTCACCTTCGGCCCGATCCTTGACGGAATTACAGGCATGAGGTTGGTAACTGACTGAAATCTATTGTACTCGCCTGCACCAAAATTAAAATTGAACTGTATGGGCAGTGAAATGATGGTTGCCAGTGGATTGGCTGTTTCTTTGGCTAATGCTGCTGCATCGCTATCGGCAGAAGCTTCCTGGGCAATCACGGATGTTGCAAAACCAGATAATAGAAATATGGCTACTAGTAATTTTTTCATGATCATGGATTATAGAAACATTGCGGGCCTGTCTCCCGACAGGCCCACTTTGCATGTTTGATTGACTTGTTTTAATTCACTTTTACAATTTCACTTGGTCTCCAAGTTTTGTCGTACCAAACCTGTGTTGGGCTATACATACGCCAAAGCATGTTCCACCCTTTATTAGGTATAGTTTGCACCCAGTTTACATTACCTTCTGGTTTTTCAGGTCCAAAATATATATCGTAAGTACCATCAGCATTTTTTACAACATCGTCCTGAACACTAGTTACACCAGGTAAACGTTGGTCGGTTTGTAACATACAACGCGTTTGGTTATCATACACGGTAACTTCCCAGAAGCGTTTCACTGGAGCATTGGCAGGTACATGCACTTTATAATTATTTGCTCCGTTTAAAATTTCACCATCAGCATCGCGTAAGCCAATTACATATTGTGAACCTGCTCCTACAGGAGGTTTTACCATAACAGGCGTAATTCCAGTTGCATAATAATGGAAACGAACCCTTGCATTAATTAAGCGAGTGCCATCTTTTTCAAATTCATGACTACCACCTTCAAAACCTAATTCCCAGCTTTTACTTCCCGGCCAGATAACTACATCATCGGCACGGTTGCGAAATAAAATAGCGCGTTGGGTTGCTGAACCTACCACTGCAGCTTCAGAAAGAATTTTTGTCATACGAGCATCCGGCGCAAATGGTTTTCCTTTTTCGATTCCAATAGACCTTAACATACCAAGTACTTCAATATCCCATGATTCAGGACTTTCTTCTTGTACCACTTCATTTATTTCTTCAAAAATGGTAATATCCTGAGAGTGCAAGGTGTTAATGTATTTATTGGAAAGGTTATGCAATTGAACAGGCTTTGGATTGTTTTTCTCAGCCAATGGATACACCTTTAATTTAGTTTCAATATTTTCAATGCCCTGCTCATAAGAACCATCAACCGCAAATGCACGTAAGGCAAACCAGTTACCATAAGTCGGCGAATTTAACACGAAATGTCCTTCTGGAACATCACCTTCGTATCCTGGAGGTAATAATATGTATTTACCACCTTTTCCGCGATCAGGACCCGCATTTCCAACATCACCTACATACTGAAACCAGAAGTCATCGACAATGGCTAAAACATTTGGTGGCGTTTCCAAAACAACCGGACCATCTTTGGTGTCTAGCCACATAAATAAATAAATAACGGTGGTATTTCCTGTTAGTAAAAGACCTTTAGAGTCTAAACGCTCTTTCCACCAAATAGCTGTTTCGTTATCGGGGCCATATTCTCTGATCCCTCTGCGGAATCCGACCAAGGAAGCTGCTGGCGTATTCATAATCATACATTCAACAGCGCGTGAGAAATCCTGATTATCCCAGATTAGTTGAGCGGTTTCGGCGGTAGGTACACCATCAAAGAATTCCAATTTCCCTAAACGTGTTTCTACTTCATCAGGAATTAATACTCCGGGAGGTGTTTGGGTGGTCATTTTGTACTGTGGTATCTCTATTGCTTTTGTTTGTGCAGGAGATGATTCTTCAGTTTTCGTGGAATTATCTCCACAACTAGAGAAGATCGATGCCAGCATCACAGCCATTAAAAGGGATGCCAGGTAGTAGGATTTGATTTTTGTGTTTTTCATAATTTTCATAGTTATCATCTGTTTTGATTAATATTATTTCTTCTTATTTGAGCATCTTCACGGAAAGGACTGTTAAATGCAATTCGTAAAGTGTATTCAATACACCAGACAGGTCAGTCTGATCACTCATCTGACCAGTTAGTACTGAAACAGGTTTTTTGTCTTTCTCCTGGTTGATAATTATCTGCATTCCTTTTAGTCTGTCCGCCCACTCCTTTGGTAGTTCGCCTAGTACTTTTATTTGATAAGTAGCAGGTTCACTAAAACTGAAGCCTTGTTTGGATGTTGATTTTAAGCTCATTGATTTTACATGTATGAATCAAAAATTAATTTTTATAAAATTAGGAAGGGAGTAGTAGAAGTAGCAATAAACTAAAGTAGAGTAATAGTAGAATTTATGGGGTAAAAGGTAGTAGAGGACCCTGTTTCTGGTTGAAAGATTCCCTGCATCAACGGCAGGCCGGGCTGCTTTCCCAAGAATGACGCTTTCGATATCCGTCATTCCTGAATTGGCCG
>DNTK01000331.1 GCA_003508755.1 Bacteroidales bacterium
TTTTTGAGATTAATGGTTCCATCGTGTGAGCCGGTTACTTTCTCACCATACCATTTTAGGGAGGATTTCTCCACATCGATTTCTACTTCTTGTGCAAATAATTGAACTGTTGCAAAAAGGACAACAACAGTAAAGATTCTTTTCATTGTGTTCATTTTTTTTAATTTTAATTTTATAATTATATTAGATTAAATTCGGTACTTCTATGTTGAGAACAAAAGCGTTCTCTAAGGTTTTAATTTTGAACTTTTCAACATTGGCTAAACCTATGGCATCTCTATGGGAATAGATTTCAGAATCAATCTGAATTTTTCCGGAAATTACGAATATATATGAGCCAAAACTTGTGGGTTTTAAAACATATTCCACTTCTTTTCCTTTGTGAAGAATAATTCTTGAAATGAAGGCATTTTGCTGAATGTTGAGCGTACTTTCTATGGCGTTTTCTTTGGCACTGACAAGGTATTGCCATTGATTTAGGGCATCGGTAGTTTTGAAGTATTTCTGATCATAGGTTGGATTGATATTTTTGATGTTTGGATAAATCCATATTTGAAGGAAATTGGCTTTTTCGTCCGGGCTTGCGTTGTATTCACTATGAAAGATACCGGTACCTGCACTCATAACTTGCACTTCATTCTCAGAAATAATTTGTTCGTGTCCCATACTATCTTTATGCTTAAGAGCGCCGTATATGGGTATGGTAATAATTTCCATGTTGTCGTGTGGATGGGTGTCAAAACCACCACC
Source organism: Bacteroidales bacterium (assembly GCA_003508755.1). Lineage (GTDB taxonomy): Bacteria > Bacteroidota > Bacteroidia > Bacteroidales > UBA10428 > UBA10428. The sequence goes on from DNTK01000331.1 coordinate 751, forward strand.
ACCAAGGATAATATCGTCGTTTAGGACTCTCAGTGCGCCAAAGTGCACACGATTGGTATCGTGATAGTTGCCAAAGCTGAAGCTATGATGACTGTCTAACCAACTGTATTTGGAGTGGCCACGACTGTTTGACCTATGTATTAATTTGTGCATAATATTGATGTCATTTTATTTGACAAAAATACTATCTCAATTATTGGTAGGCGATATCAGAATCCGATGAAGTAATATCAAAATCCTGTTTATATAGTTAAATCTTTGTTAAGCCTTGCTCTGAATTGGGAAAAAGAAAGGCCTTCAATATTTTTAAAAAAACGGCTGAAGTGCGAAGGTTCATTGAAGCCGATCATATATGCAATTTCTTTATTGGAAAATTCGGTATGTATTCCAAGTCTTTTGGCTTCAAGGGATAGACGTCTTTGGATCAGCTCTTTGGCAGTTACGCCAATGGAGGATTTTATAACATTATTCAGATAATCTGAGCTAATATTTAATGATTTTGCATAATCGGATACCATATGCCAATCGGTGAAATGCACTTCCAGTAGTCTTTTAAACTCGTTGACTATAATACCTCCCGCTTGCAGAAGTTGTGGGTTTTCTTTGTTTCCCGGTTTATGAGCGTAAGGCGCACATTCCATTAAAATAAGTTTAAGATAAGCACCTATTTTTTCAAATTTGTAGTCTTCCTCTGAGTAGAAAATACTGTATATATGTTGAAAAAATTCTTTTAATAAGTGTGCTGTTTGGGGCTTGATATGGATAGGAGGCGTACTACCTATATCCGAAAATAGATTGAGATTTGAAATAAATTGCTCACTCACATAATTTTTTGATAAGAAATCGCAACTAAATAATATAACCCAACCTTCCGGATTTGTTGTATGTTCAATCTGATGTACTTGTCCGGGTCTAACAAAAAAAATATCGTCGGCATTCATCTCATATTCCTTATAGTCAATAATATGCCTGCCTGAAGCATTTTGAGACCATAAAAGGGTATAATACTCATGGCTATGAGGCGTATCTTTTTGATTAGCTGCTTTTTTATTGATTTCCTGCATAGACCTTATTGCAAGGGTAACCTCCTGTTCATTATGCTTGAGCTTATAGGAGGGTATTTCCATACGATCTATTTTACTATTTTTTTCAATCAGATTCATTTTTTTTTGCCTATCATTCTTATCAGTGAAGATTTACCCTGATGATAAGGTCCCTCATCTAAAATTTCTATACTTTCTTGAGCACGTGAAAATCTTATTTCATCAAAATCTTCTTGCAATGTTTGTGTATTGTAAAGCAATTCAATATTTTGAGGGCCACTTGTTTTTTTGTTGTTTTTACTAACCATCAAATGGTTTTTGCTGAAAGCTTCAAGAATGAAAGCACCTCCGGGTCTTAATAATTTTTGTAGTTTTCGGTGAATCAATTGCCTGTTTGATGGAGGAAAATGCGCATAGATAAGTACAAGACCATCAAAAAGTTCAGTTTCTGCTTTGTAGCTTAATAAATCTGTCACTTCATAGTCTATTTCTACACCTTTTTCTTTTGCCAGAGTTAGCGCTTTGTTTTTGGCTTCGATGGAAAAATCGAAACACTTAACCCGAAATCCTTTTGAAGCAGCATATACAGCATTCCTGCCCTCTCCTTCGGCAGCAAAAAGGATATGTGCATTGTTTGCAAATACATTTAAATTTTCTGCAAAAAAAATGTTAGGTCTTTTACCATAGGCATACTCAGGAGGGCTGTATCGTTCATTCCACATTTCTTTCATGCTACAAATATAGTTTGGGCTTAATTCACATTAGACCATTTAGAATTTATTTAACAGCAG
>DNTK01000228.1 GCA_003508755.1 Bacteroidales bacterium
ATCCTGGCAAATATCACACCCAAATACTCGATTCTCAAATCTCCCCTTAAACTTATCGGGTATTTCGTCTTTATTCTCGATGGTTAAGAAAGATATGCACCGACTGCTATCGAGCTTGTAAGGCATTATTAGTGCATTGGTAGGACAGGCACTGATACATTTTGTGCACGATCCACACCGATCTGCCATCGGACTGTCATATTCGAGTTCAAGATCAATAATAAGTTCTCCGAGAAATACGAAAGACCCTGATTCGGGGAGTATTAGGTTGGTATTTTTGCCGATCCATCCTATTCCTGACCTGGCTGCCCATGCTCTATCCAGCACCGGGGCAGAATCGACAAAAACCCGGCCGGTAATCTTTTCAATTCTGTCATCGATAAATCTAAAAAGCGTTTTAAGTCTGTCTTTTAGCACAAAATGATAATCGGTGCCATATGCATATTTTGAAAGTACAGGAGCAGCTTTCTCCTTTTGTTCATTCTCCGGAAAATAATTCATAGCTACCGATATTACCGACTTGGCCCCATGAACCAGTTTTGTAGGATCCACACGTTTTTCAAAATGGTTTTGCATGTAATGCATGGCGGCATGAAGTCCGTTGCTGAGCCATTTTTCTAGAAATTGTGCTTCCCTGTCGAGTTTTTTAGCTTTGGATATTCCACAGGCTTCGAAGCCTAATCGCAATGCTTCTGCTTTTATCAATTCAGATTTTTCTGTTAGTCTCATAAAAAAAGGGCTTAGTCGTGCGACTAAACCCTAAATTATTGAATTTTATATTAACCCGGGTATTCCGGGAGTTAATCTTTAAAGTGTTTTCTTAATTTCAACTTCTTCGTAGGCTTCCACGTGGTCTCCCACTTTAATATCATTGAAGTTTTCAATGTTCAATCCACATTCTTGTCCGCTTACTGCTTCTTTCACATCATCCTTAAATCGCTTAAGAGAACCTAGTTCACCGGTATAAATTACAATTCCGTCGCGGATTACCCGAACTTTATTGGCTCGCTTTATTTTGCCCTCGCGAACAATACACCCTGCAATTGTGCCCACTTTTGTAATCTTAAATGTTTCAAGAATCTCAAGCGTAGCTACAATGGTTTCTTTTATTTCTGGTGAGAGCATTCCTTCCATTGCTGATTTAATTTCCTCAATGGCATCGTAAATAATCGAATAAAGACGATTATCAATTTCTTCTTTTTCGGCTATCTTTCGAGCGCTCAATGAGGGCCGAACCTGGAAACCAACAACAATGGCATTCGAAGCAGCTGCAAGTAAAATATCTGCCTCAGAAATTTGTCCCACCGCTTTGTGCTTGATGTTCACTTGTATTTCTTCTGTCGATAGTTTCAATAATGAATCGGAAAGTGCCTCCACAGAACCATCTACATCACCTTTAACAATAACATTTAGCTCCTGGAAGTTTCCAATAGCAATACGACGACCAATTTCGTCAAGGGTAATGTGTTTTTGAGTACGAATTCCCTGCTCGCGTTGCAGCTGACCGCGTTTGGTTGCAATTTCACGTGCTTCACGGTCGCTATCCATTACATTAAACTTGTCGCCTGCCTGTGGAGCTCCGTCAAGCCCCAGAATAAGCACAGGCTGTGCAGGACCTGCCTCTTTAATTTCAACACCACGTTCGTTGAACATAGCTTTAACACGACCATGTGTGGTCCCTGCCAGTACAATATCTCCAATCTTCAGGGTTCCTGCCTGAACTAAAATGGTAGAAACAAATCCGCGACCTTTATCCAGCTCCGATTCCACTACAGTTCCAACTGCTTTTTTCTTAGGATTCGCTTTTAGTTCGAGTAGCTCAGCTTCAAGGAGAACTTTTTCCAGCAAATCATCAATATTGATACCATTCTTCGCAGAGATTTCCTGCGATTGGTATTTACCACCCCAATCTTCAACCAGTATATTCATGTTGGCCAGTTCCTCCTTGATTTTGTCAGGATTAGCTGCCGGAACATCAATTTTATTAATTGCAAATACCATAGGAACACCGGCTGCCTGGGCATGGTTTATTGCTTCCACAGTTTGAGGTTTTACACCATCGTCGGCAGCAATAACTATAATAGCAAGGTCGGTTACCTGTGCACCACGCGCCCGCATGGCAGTAAATGCTTCGTGACCCGGAGTATCCAGGAATGTTATTTGTCTTCCGTCTTCCAGCTTAACACCATAGGCTCCAATATGCTGCGTAATACCGCCGGCTTCACCAGCAACAACATTGGCACTTCGCACGTAATCGAGCAGTTTGGTTTTACCATGGTCAACGTGCCCCATCACTGTAACAATTGGGGGCCGTGATATAAGATCATCATCTGTATCTTCTTCTTCGCTTATAGCTTCCTGCAGTTCAACACTCACAAACTCCAATTCGAAACCATGTTCTTCAGCAAGCAAAGACATTGTTTCGGCATCGAGTCGTTGATTAATCGATACAAACATTCCGAGACTCATGCAGGTAGCTATTACCTCTGTAGCCTGCAATCCCATCATGGTTGCCAGCTCCTGAACGGTTACAAACTCAGTTACCTTGAGGATATTCTTTTCCTGCTCTTGTCGTAATTCTTCTTCCTGTAATTTGGCCGAAACTGCATCCCGTTTTTCACGACGGTGTTTCGAAGCTTTCGATTTCCCTTTTGAGGTTAAACGAGCTAATGTATCTTTTATTTGCTGTTGTATGTCTTCGTCAGAGATTTCCGGTTTCTTGGCTCCTTTTTTTCTCCTCGAAGAGGCAGTACCCTTCTTGAGTTGTGGTTTCTCTCCACTTCTTTTCTGTTGACCTCCCTGCTGATCTACGTTTACCTTATCGGTATCCTTGCGTATACGCTTGCGTTTTTTCTTTTTATCGCCAGCTTTCCCTTCACCAGCTTGTTTCTTAACTGGTTTTGGCAAATCTATTTTCCCAAGGACAGTAGGGCCACTTAGCTTTTCAGCCTTAGCTCTTATTACATCTATGCTTTCTTGAGAAGTTTCTTCCTCACTGGTTATTTTCTCTACCTTGTCCTCGGGTTCTTCTTTTTCTGCAGGTTTTGCTTTTTCTTTAATTGGTTTATCT
>DNTK01000004.1 GCA_003508755.1 Bacteroidales bacterium
CTCACGAAATGTGTATTATGGAAATCGTGTGGCAGGACCGGTATTTCTTGAAATTGCCAATAAAATTTATGCCACCAGTCTTGATTTACAGGCTCCTGTAAATGCAAAGAAACCCCACATGGTAGAATTGCCTTATTCGAAAAATGGTTATACAAAAGAAACCCTCACAGCCTTGGGTGAGCTGGGTATTAAAACCAGTTATGAGGATGGACTGGGCGATTGGATATCTACGCAGAAACTGGAAAAGGAAGTAAGACTAAACAACAAAAAATATATCGATAACCTGATGCCAAATGTGGTAACCATGGGAGCAAAGGATGCATTGTACCTTTTGGAGAATATGGGACTCCAGGTGGAGGTCATTGGGCGGGGAAGTATCAGAAAGCAATCGGTACCTCCCGGTACCCGGGTTTCCAGGGGACAGAAAGTAGTACTTGAAATGAGTTTTGTTGAAAGCTAATGAAGAGGTTGCACGACATATTACACAATATACAAGCCGAAGTGAGTGGCGATGCTTCATTGAACGTGAACCGCATTGTATTCGATTCTCGTATTGCAACGGATGGCGATCTGTTTGTGGCGCAAAAAGGAACGGCACACGATGGTCATAAATACATTCCTGAAGTTATTGCAAAGGGTTGTAAATGCATCCTTTGCGAAATAATTCCTGAAAATTTACCTGCTGAAGTAACCATCATTAAAGTAAACGATTCTCACGAGGCATTAGGAATTGTATCTGCTAACTTTTATGATAATCCTTCCTCGAAATTTAAATTGGTAGGTGTGACGGGCACTAACGGGAAAACCTCTGTTGCCACTCTGCTGCACAAGCTCTTTTTGCAACTGGGGTATAAAGCCGGATTATTATCAACCGTTCGAAATTTAATCGGAGAAAAAGAACTAACTGCGACACATACAACCCCCGATTCGGTTAGTCTCAATAAACTACTGGCAGAAATGGCCAATGCCGGATGCGACTATGTATTTATGGAGGTGAGCTCTCATGCCATCGACCAGAAACGCATTGCAGGTCTTGAATTCGATGGTGCCATTTTTACCAATATTACACACGATCACCTCGATTATCATAAAACCTTCGATGCCTACATTAAAGCAAAAAAGCAGTTTTTCGATGCATTATCGAAGGATGCTTTTGCACTGGTTAATATCGACGATAAACGAGGTCGTGTAATGGTACAAAATACTGCTGCTAAAGTAAGCACCTATTCTTTGCATCATATTTCTGATTTTAAAGCAAAAGTTATCGAAAGTCATTTCGATGGTACGCTGCTTTCTATCAATAGCAACGAGGTATGGACCCAGCTAATTGGTCAGTTTAATTCGAGCAACCTGATGGCAGTTTACGGAGCATCATTATTGCTGGATCAGCGTGAAGCAGAGGTACTCCAACACCTGAGCTCCTTAAAGACGGTGGATGGACGATTTGAGTACCTGCGGTCTAATACGGGAATAACTGCCATTATAGATTATGCTCATACCCCCGATGCTTTAAAGAATGTTTTGTCAACCATCAATGCCATCCGACAAGGGGGCGGCACATTGGTGTCGGTGGTTGGTGCTGGTGGAAACCGCGATAAAACCAAGCGTCCTGAGATGGCCAAAATAGCATCCAACGCAAGCGATAAGGTTATTCTAACCAGCGATAATCCTCGCGATGAGGAACCTCAACGTATTATCGACGATATGCTTTCAGGTGTTGAAACAAATCGCAGACATAAGGTTATCTCCATTGTCGATCGCAGAGAAGCCATCCGCACCGCTTGTATGCTTGCCCAGCCAGGAGATATTGTGCTGGTTGCAGGAAAAGGGCACGAGACCTACCAGGAGATTAAAGGAGTGCGCACTCATTTTAGTGATAAAGAAGTGGTAGAAGAAATTTTTATGTTGAACCAAATAAATAATCAATAAAAGGCATGCTGTATTACTTATTTGAATACCTCGAAAAATTTGGAATACCCGGTGCAGGTATGTTTCACTATATTTCATTCAGGGCAGGTATGTCTATAATCCTTTCGTTAATAATTTCTATGCTTTTTGGTAAGCGTATTATTTATTTACTGCAGCGCAAACAGATTGGTGAAACCGTTCGTGATTTAGGCCTGGAAGGGCAAATGCAGAAAAAAGGTACGCCAACCATGGGCGGTGTAATTATACTGGCTTCCATACTTATTCCTGTATTACTATTCGGCGATTTAAGCAATATCTATGTAATACTGATGTTGCTGTCGACAGTATGGCTTGGGTTTGTTGGTTTTCTCGATGACTACATTAAAGTATTTAAAAAGAATAAACAAGGTCTACGCGGAACATTTAAGATGCTGGGGCAAATTGTTTTAGGTTCCATTATAGGACTTACCATGTATTTCCACACCGATATTGTGGTGCGTGAAAAGGTGCTCCAACCAGATGGAACCCCCATGATGCAGGTTGTTGAAAGTGATCAAACTGCTGATCCAAATGCCATTGTAGTTACCCGCGATGTAAAATCAACTAAGGGGAATGTTCCATTTTTTAAAAATAATGAGTTTGATTATGCCCGCATCATTGGTTTTATGGGAGAGGGGAGCAGGAAATATGTTTGGATCGTCTTTGTGCTGGCGGTCATCTTCATCTTAACGGCTGTTTCGAACGGGGCCAATCTCACAGATGGGCTTGATGGCCTGGCAGCAGGAAGCTCAGCCATCATTGGAGTTACACTGGGTATTCTGGCATATGTTTCGGGTAATACCATCATAGCCGATTACCTTAACATTATGTATATACCTCACACTGGCGAGCTTGTAATTTTTATTGCAGCTTTTATCGGCGCCATGATAGGATTCCTCTGGTACAACTCGTTCCCGGCCCAGGTATTTATGGGCGATACCGGAAGCCTT
>DNTK01000306.1 GCA_003508755.1 Bacteroidales bacterium
GTACAGCAGTACATATAGATAAATATTTCTCACGTATGTATAAAAAAACAGGCTGAACAAAATTGTCCAGCCTGTAAATATCTACCTCTAAAGTAAGGCTACACGAAAAAAAAGTGCCTTAGTGAATACAATTAAGATCTTCGTAGGCTACCTTAAGACGAGCTACCATCGACTCTTCAGCTTTTCTTAACCAAACGCGTGGATCGTATTTTTTCTTATTTGGCTTATCCGCACCATCAGGGTTTCCAATCTGTCCCTGCAGGTAGTCGTGGTTCGCCGCCTCAAATTCACGGATTCCATTCCAATACGCCCATTGTGTGTCTGTATCGATATTCATTTTAATAGCGCCATAAGAAATTGCCTCACGGATTTCTTCACGAGAAGAACCTGAACCGCCATGGAATACAAAATTCACTGGTTTTTCTTCTGTGTTGTGTTTTTCCTGGATGAATTTCTGTGAGTTGTCAAGAATTTTTGGTGTTAGTTTCACATTACCTGGCTTATAAACACCATGCACATTACCAAANNCTTCTTCACCACCGGTTACACCAAGTTCAATTTCAAGCGTCATGTTCATTTTGCTCATGCGCTCCAGATATTTAGCACAAGTAGCAATATTTTCTTCAATCGGCTCTTCTGATAAGTCGATCATGTGAGAGCTAAAGAGTGGTTTTCCGTTTTCGGCGAAGAATTTTTCACCTGCATCAAGAAGACCATCAATCCAGGGAAGTAATTTTTTAGCTGCATGGTCGGTGTGTAATACAACATGAACGCCATAGAGCTCTGCCAGTTCATGCACAGCTTTGGCCCCAACAACAGCACCTGCAATAGCTGCAGCCTGGTTTTCGTTTGGAGCACCTTTACCTGCATTAAATACAGCACCACCATTCGAAAATTGAATAATGATAGGAAAGTTTTGATTTTTAGCAGCTTCCAGCACTGCATTAATCGAGCTTGAGCTTACAACATTTACTGCCGGAAGGGCAAAATGGTTTTTTTTAGCGATATCAAAAAGTAACTGAAGATCATCTCCGGTTACAACACCTGGTTTAATTTGATCGAAATTCATTATTTAAAATATTTAGTTAATCAGTCGCAAGAATTAAATAAAGTGCAAAAAAACAAAAAAAATTGCCAACCTGTATCATTCAGGTGTAACAAAATGATTAAAAGAATCTGGTCTGATTAAATATCTGGATTATTTTAAAATTAGAAAGGGTATCCAATTCCAAATTGAAAGGTAAAATCCCAAAAATCGCGTTCAGGACTTCTGAAGGTCCATTTATTTCCTCCCTCAATCGAAGGATCTCTGAGTTTAAATCCGAAATCAGTTCGCAGTAATACAAAAGACAAGTCCAGACGAATACCAATTCCTGTACCTACCGCAATATCTTTATAAAATTGATTGAATTTGAATCCTGAGCGCGGTAGTTCCGGGGCATCTTCAAGCAACCAAATATTTCCAGCATCCATAAATAAGGCTCCCTCCAATTTCCAAATCACTTTAAATCGGTATTCGATATTGGCTTCTAATTTAATATCGCCCAGCTGATTAAATGAGCCTGCATCAAAATACGGTCCTGGACCAAGGGTACGCTCACCCCATGCTCTGATACCATAAGGGCCGCCACTCCAGTACTTCTTTTCAAAGGGCAATGATCGGGAATTACCATACGGAATACCTACCCCTGCAAATATTCGGTAAACTATACGGTCGCGTGGAGTAATAATATTGTAATTACGAAAATCGATATCGGTTTTTATGTACTGAAAATACTGAACTCCGAAAAATAAAGAATCCTCGCCCCAGCCTGACCGCTTGTTAATTAAATTCAACAGAAAACCAGCCGACTCCAAATTATAACGTATATAAACAAAACTTATTCCTCTCTTTAATTGCTGATTATTGAATTCGAAACTGTATTTAGATCCCAGAATTGTATGGTTTTCAAAACTGTTTTCGAGCCGGGTATCTTTATATATTGAATCAATATAAGCAGAGTCAACGCGTGGTAGCTTTACAAGATAAAAATCAAGTGGATGAAGTGTATGGCGGTTATATATATTTCCACGCCAGTTGTAACCAAACGAAGCATTGGCAATGGTGCGTATATATTTTGGTTGATTCTGATAATTATAGGAAAGTGAAAGCTCAGTGCGAGGTTTGTATTTTCTCTGGAAATTATCTGCTTTAAAAGGCAAGATAAATTTAGGCGTTTCAAGCTTAGTGGTTACACCGGCTTCGCGCATGGGTTCTATTACTTGTTTTAACCTGTTTTCGAGTGATTCAATAGCCCCGGTAAGTCCTATTTGTAAGTGTTCGCCCCCCCTGAAAATATTGTAATTATTATAGACAACGCCCCCGCGTATACCGAGGTCGTTCGATGAGTTTGTTACATTAACTTCAAAGGAGTAGGATTGCCTTTTACGCATGGATAAGTCTATTTTACAATCCAATAGAGCCTCATTTCCAGAGACCCTACTTTCTTCAAAATCTACATTTACATATCGAAACAAGCCTAACGATCCTAAATCGTTGTAGGTGCGATCTACATTTTTAAGGCTGTACAACGAACCTGGAAGCATATTATTGGCACGTACCAGTGTTGCCGGCTTAATTATCCGCTCCGACATATATACAATGCTTTGCTCTTTGTACAAAACAGTATCTATTTTCCGAATACCTTCAAAATTCGTTATGGAAGGTGTTATCGTAACGTTATTTATATAATGCTGCCGATGCTTGCGAACTTTAAGAACAGGGTCAAACGGACCTGTCAGGTTTTGTTTAATATTCAAAGATACTTTTACCTTCAATGGATGAGCTGTTGGATAGACTTCAAAATAAATGTACTCACGGGTAAATCGGTAATACCCATTATTTTTCATGAAGGTCTCAATTCGCTCCCGTTCGGCCTGGAACATCACTTTATCGAACGGTTTGCCGATTTTAAGGAATGAATTAATGGTATCGCTGTAAATTAATTTTTGTATTGAAGTATCCTCGAAAGCATACCTGATAGAATTTATTATGGTTGGTTCGCCCAGAGAAATATTATACCTGGCTTTGGCTTTGCTTTTAGTGGTTTTAACATTGCTTTCGACATTAACTTTATTGTAACCCCTATCGGCCAGGTAACTGGCAAAATTATCACGCGATTTTGAAACAAGTACCGAGTCATAAAGTACGGGAGCCTCACCAATTTTCCTGAACCAGTTATGTGGAAACTTTTCTTTTTCAGGGTTTGCAAGGCTGAATAAGAACAAATGAAACCGCATTCCTAGTACTTTTTTGTTCGGTGAGATGCGTTCGTATTTTTTCAGCGTTATAATATCTGTTTTTCGCTTATCGACAGAAATCTTACTCTTTACAAATAATTTCTCATCTTCGGAAAGGTATCTGGCGGGCCCGCAGGAGGAAAGCACAAAAAGACACACCACTATAGCATAAATATAGCCTTTGGGGATGTTATGTAAATGGAAATTATTCAACAATATGCTATTTTTGGAGTGCACTCTTTTTCAGCTCACGAATTGGATGAGACAAATTAAACTGCTCAAAAATAATGCAGCTTTATGGAAATATTACCTACTATTACATTTTTTTATCACTATTGATTCAATAAAAGGCAATTACCACAATGGCACTATCAAAAAATAAAATTAAACTATACCGGTCGCTGTACCAGAAAAAATACCGTGATAAAGAAAATCTTTACCTTGCTGAAGGAAAAAAAAATGTAACCGAGGCCATTCAAAATGCTCCTGAATCTATAATTGAGATTATTTGTACAGAAGATTTTTTACATAATACTGCAATTACTAAAGGGATAAATGTTGAAGTCTGTAATTACAACACAATTTCAAAGATATCCTCATTAAGCACACCACAGCCAATCATTGCAATTCTGCAAAAGCCGGGGTTTAGCAACAGATTTTCAGGTGAGGTGAAGGATCTGACTCTTGTTTTAGAAGATATTAAAGACCCCGGAAACCTGGGCACCATCATTCGATTGGCTGACTGGTTTGGTGTCGAGCAAGTCATTTGCTCTGAGAATTGTGTCGATTGTTATAATCCTAAAGTAGTTCAAGCAAGTATGGGTAGTATTTTCAGGATGCAACTTATCTATACTGGTATTGCATCTTTCATTCATATGATTAGAGAAAAAGGCATCGAAGTCTATGGAACCTCCCTTGACGGCCATGATATATTTGAATCGGAGGTTGCTTTTCCCTCGGTTCTGGTTATGGGCAATGAGTCGAGCGGACTCTCTGAAGAAGTTAAAAAGGCGGTAACAAAGAACCTGCTCATTCCATCCTTCTCGAAAAACAATAAAAAATCTGAATCGCTGAATGTTTCAACAGCAACGGCAATTGCCCTAAGCGAATTCCGCAGACAATGCTCTTATTCAAAATGAAAGGAAATGGTAAAAAT
>DNTK01000172.1 GCA_003508755.1 Bacteroidales bacterium
TATATGTTTAAATTCATCGTTCCAAACAATGAAGGTAAAGTGGAGCAAATAAAAAATCTCTTACCAAAAGATGGTGAAATTTCTTACAAGCACACCGATAATCTGAAACATGTATCCGTTACGTGCGTGGCCCTCATGAAGGATGCCGATGAGATTGTGTTACTGACCGAAAGAGTTAGCGAAATTGATGGAGTTATGGTGCTATAAGTCATAAACAATAGCTGGTAGAACAGGTACAAATAGCTTTTACTTATACAATTCTTGTATGGAAAACAATTTTAATTTACCCAGAAACAATAAAGAACGTATTGTAATTATTGGTGCAGGTTTTGCAGGGCTTAAACTTTCCAGATTACTTGCTGGTTCAAGGTTCCAGGTAGTGCTAATTGATAAACAAAACTTTCACCAGTTTCAGCCCCTATTCTACCAGGTAGCCACTTCTGGCATAGAACCCAGTTTAATTTCTTTTCCTGTTCGTAAGATTTTTCAGAAATACAGCAACCTCCATTTCAGAAATACGGAGTTGAAAGAAATAAAGCCAGCTCATAACCAAATTAATACAAGTGATGGTGATTTAAAATACGATTACCTTGTTATAGCGACAGGTGTTACTACCAATTATTTTGGAAATAAAAATATTGAAAAATATGGCATATCCATGAAATCTACTGCTGAAGCTATCAACCTCCGCAATCGCATATTGGAAAGCTACGAAAGGGCTATTTTAACTGAAGATATTAAAGAGCAGGAAAAACTCTTATCGTTTACCATTGTTGGTGGCGGGCCCACAGGTGTAGAACTATCAGGGGCGATCGCAGAACTTAAAAACTATGTATTGCCCAAAGACTACCCGGAACTTGATTTCAGCAAAATGAAAATCAGGCTGTATGAGGCAGCACCTCGACTTTTAAACGGGATGAGTGAAAAATCGGGTGCTAAGGCCATTGGTTTCCTGGAAAAATTAGGCGTTGACGTATACCTTAATACGCGCATCGAAGATTACCAGGACAAGACCATCCGGCTTTCGAATGGCGAAGCGATTAAGAGCGAGAATGTAATATGGACCGCAGGCGTTAGTGGATTAAAGCTGAAGGGCTTAAAGGAAGAGGATTATGCGCGTGCAAATCGTATAAAGGTCGATGCCCAATGTAAATTATCCGGCTACAAAAACATCTATGCGCTTGGGGACATCAGCTACTTGGAAACCGAAGAATATCCTGATGGTCATCCACAGGTGGCGCAGGTAGCTATTCAACAGGCAAAACTAATGGCACGTACTTTTAAGAAGAAAAAACCATTGGATTTTCAGTATAAAGATAAGGGGACCATGGCCACTATTGGTCGAAATATGGCTCTGTGTGATTTGCCCGGTATACGCTTTGCAGGCAGGTTTGCCTGGTTTATGTGGTTATTTGTGCACCTCATGGCCATTGTTGGTGTGAAAAACCGGTTTTTCATCTTCATCAACTGGGCACAAAGTTATTTCTTGCGCGATCAGTCCTTACGCATTCTTATTCGGCCCTATAAAAAACAAGCTGTATCATAATAAATCCCGTAAAAGTTAATAACGGGTTAATAAGTTCATTTTAAATAACTTGACAAGGCTCAGCTGATTCCTTAATTTTAAAAAAGTAATCAACTTCAAATGCCGTGGAGCATCATATTCTTGATAGAATATACGATTTCGTTTCACACATTCTGCATCATGACCATAGGGCTGCTCAGGAAGCTGGAACAAACCCGGATGGATTGAGGCGGTGTCCTGTTACCCATCTTGATATTTCAATGCAACCCAAAAACAGTAAATTTCTGAGTGCCTCAGGTGTCATGTGGTATTTTGAGCATCAGAGGGAGGTTTATAACAAACTCCTAAAGCCCCGCCTATCGGAGCGCATGCAGGATGCTGGTATTTCAAAGCAGTGCAGGGAAATAGCCCATAGCATTAGAAACTCGATAAGCAATCCACGTAATAATACTAAAAAGGCCATCAAAAAGCTTTTAAACGAAAAAGACTGCCTGTTCAGCAATCGCAATTTAATCGACAAAAACAAAATGATACAGGCTGGCTTTGAAATTGGTAATTCTGCTTAAAAATCAGTGAATTAGTTTCTTGGCAGGTCGGCCCAGTTGTCGATGTATGTATAAACGGTATCGCTGCCTGTTCTGAATTCATAATCGGTATTAGACAACTTCCTTCCCCTTTCATCTGCCGCCTCCGATTCCCAGCTACCCCTCGTAATTTTATAGCTAATCCAGCGATCCCGGCTGGTCACGGTGATACTGAGGTTACCATTCTCATCTTCAAAAAATTGATAATTATTATTTCCGGGTTGCCAGTTGTTAACAGAACTGGCCAGGTAAATGGAACTTCCTGCAGGTGTATTTGCCGGAAGCTTTTCGATAAAAATGGTTAAATAATTCATTGGCAAGATAGGGCGGTCTGCCCAATTATCAATGCGCATAAAAACGGTATCTATATCGTCGTAGTTATAATCCTGGTTATTGAGTTTGTGACCATATCTGTCAGCAGCCTCGGTATGCCACCCTCGCGCGTTACCTTAAACGAAAGGCCGTACTCGAGCCGAGGGATGGTAATGGCGTATTTTCCTTCACTGCTTCGGAAGAAACGGTATGCCGGATCACCCGATTGCCAGTCGTTAAAATTACCTGCCAGGTAGATATCATCAAAAGGTGGTGTGTTTTCCGGAACATCGGTAAGCACAATGGTAACTGTATTAAGACGTTTTACTGTTAAATCCTCCCAGCCTTCGACATTAATGTAAACCCTTCCCTCTTTCGACAATAGTAGTTTTCTTCTATCGACCTTATTGCCAAACTCATCTACTTCCGATTTAAGATCATTACCACGAACTATCTTATACACAATATCTTCAGGCGATCTGCCAGAATCGACCGGAATGGTAACAGTAAGTTCATTGGTTTCAGGGTTAGGTTTTAAAACATAACTCGAGTCATTTCCCGGGTTCCAGGTGTTGAAGTTACCGGCGATCTTTATCTGCTCGTCCATGGGGGTTTCCGGCGGTATACCGGTTAGCACAATGGTAATAGAATCGCAATTAATGGGATCCAGATCGCTCCAGCTCTCTATGGTGTGAACTACCGAGTCATTGTCATTGCGTGTAAGAACCCTGTCTGCAAGCTCCAGTCCACATTTATTCTTCTCAACGGTGGTCCAGTCGCCACGGGTAAATTTGTATTCGACGGTACCGAGTACTTTAGGCAGTGTTATGGTATAGGTGCTGTCTTTGGTTAGCTCCATCTGAAAATTATTATCGCCCGGATCCCAGTAATTAAAGTTACCTGTAACATAAATAGCAGCTCCTGCCGGTGTATTAGCAGGAATTTCGTCGATAGTAATGACCACCTCCCTGCAACTGCTGAGCATTACCGCCAACAGTGTGAGTATGAAAATTCTATTTATAAATTTTTTCTTGTTCCTCATGATTTCTTAGTTTTTCGTCGCTGAAAACACAGCTAGCTTTCTATCCAGCTTAAAAATTCATTCACCTTTACCCTGCTCACTAAGATTTCGTCGGTAGCGTCTGGTATTAAATCCACCTTAAGGCGGCTGTTAAAGAACTTGTGTATCTTAACGATGGCCTTGATATTTACATAGTAGCTCCGGTTTAAGCGATAAAACTGCTCCGGATTTAAAAAGTTTGTCAATTGATTAAGCGAGTGATCGATGATGTACCTGTTATCGCTGCTGGTAACCAGAAAAACCACGTTATCTTCTGCAAAGAAATAAGCAATTTCTTCTACAGGAATGTATTTTATCTGATCGCCAATTTTAACAATAAAACGCGATTTATATTCTTCTTTGGCCCTTGACTGCTCCAATAGTTTTAACACCTGTGTTTCGGTTATCTGTGCTTTGTCGCTTGAATAGTGTCCGATAATCTCAAAATATTTCGATAGCGCACTCTCTAACGCTTTAGGTTCTATTGGCTTTAGCAAATAGTCGATGCTGTTAAGCTTAAAAGCTTCAATGGCATACTCGTCAAATGCAGTTGTAAATATTACAGGAGCCAATACCTTTGTCTGCTCAAAAATCTGAAAGCTTAATCCATCAGAAAGCTGAATATCGAGGAATACCAGGTCTGGTGCATCATGTGTCTCAAACCACTCCACAGCGTCTTCAACCGAATCGATGTAATCGATAATCTCAACAGTATAAGATGAATTCTTTAGCAGCCGTGTAATTTCATTCTGCGCAAAGGGTTCATCCTCAATTACAAGAACATTAATATGGATGCTGTCAGTTGCTTTCATTGTTCGCTATAAGTGGTATTTTAACAATAAAATCGGTATCTGTTTCCTGTACAATTACCTGGTTATTATTTAAATAAGCATACCTGCTTTTAATATTAGTTAATCCTATTCCCGACGAATACTCTTTAACCGGCCTTAATTGTATATTGTTTGAAACCACCAGGTAATCGTCTTCTGAGAACACTTTTATTTTCAGGTGCTTTTTCCTGGACACGATGTTATGTTTTACTGCATTCTCAATAAGCAGCTGAATAGTCATGGGTGCAATGAGTTTATCACTATGTTCATCATTCAGTTTGAAATCAAAGCTAATCATATCTTTAAACCTCAATTCCAATAAATAAATGTAAGCACCCACAAAATCAAGATCGGTATTTAAAGGCACCAGCTCATTTTGCTTGTTTTCCAGTACATAGCGATATACTCTGGCCAGTTCCCTGATGTATTTAGATGCTGTATCAGCATCTTCATAAACAAGCGAAGAGAGCGTATTCAGGCTGTTAAAAAGAAAATGCGGATTCACCTGGTTCATGAGTGTTTCAAACCTGAACTCTGCATTTTCCTTTTTAAATCGTTCCATTTCGGCAAGCGAGTACTTCGAATGATAGGCTAAATACGAACCATACTCAAGTATTTCGTAGCTTAAAATAGTAAATACTATTACCAGAACGCTTAATATTTCGATACGCAGCACGTAAAAAAACTGCTTGGATATAAATATATCGACCATATATCGTAAAGAAAGCACCAGGATAATACCAACGATGGAATGGTATATAAACTGGAGCCAAAAGCGTCTGTTTGGCGATTTTGACCATGAATGCCTTCGATCCAGTCGATTATTTATCTGGTTAAAGATTTCGAAACAAAGCAATGCACTTGCTACCGAAACGGAATAGTAAATCACATAATTTTCAAGAACGTAGTAGCTGTAGCTAAGGCCAATGATAATATCAAAAGGTAGACGAAACAAAACACCCGCTGCCAGGGCCACAAAAATTCGGGGCCAAAGCTTATTTATGAGTGGGGTGTAATGCATGAAATAGTTTTATTAAAATTGATGATACTAATTTAAAAGAAAAGGCACAATATATATTGGGCCTTTTCTAACTAACTAAATTTATTTATGAGAACCAATAAATAAGGCCACTAGTTTTTCACAAGCTCTACCACCAAAGGTTGTTCCTCGAAATTATATTGAGTGGCAGGCTTTTTTACTACTTCCTTACTGTAAACAGGTTTTAGGTTATTGAATACGATAAATTCATATTTTCCCTGAGGAAAAGCAGACAAATCATACGCTTTCATAATTCCGCCTTTACCTGACACACTTTCGGCAAATACCATCTCCCCTTGTTCTGAATATATCTTTAAGATATATCTCGAACGATCTTTTTCAAGGTTATTGGCACGAAGTGCAACATTGTTATCAGGTTCAACAATAATACTTACCTGGTGGGTAATAGTATTTTGAGTTTGTGGGTCTCCTTGTGCATCTAAAGTTGTAAAACTAAAAAGTGCAACGGCTAAAATTGTTAAATAAACTGTTTTCATGGTTTCTATTTTTAAAGTTTTGTTGATTCAAAGGTATGGCAGAAGGTCTCAGAATGAAATGGAA
Organism: Bacteroidales bacterium; assembly: GCA_003508755.1. GTDB lineage: Bacteria > Bacteroidota > Bacteroidia > Bacteroidales > UBA10428 > UBA10428. The sequence goes on from DNTK01000172.1 coordinate 5,912, forward strand.
TACTTGTGAACTTAAGAATTAAGAGGGTGAACTTAAGAATGGGTACTTTGAAGAAAAACAATAATAAAGAAGGCATTTGGATTTTGTACTGTTTTATCAGAAACCCTTTTTATAAGCTTATTCATCAATCAACAAAAGCTTAATTTCAAGAAGTAAAAATAGGTTGCGATCCACTCGGGTACCTGCATGTTCCATTAAAATGTATCGCAACAACTAAAACTCATTTGAATTGTTTAATATGTAAGCAATTTGTTTTTAGCGATTTGGAATTATTAGTATCTTAAATAGACACATTAAAATTACAAAGCAGGATAGTGTTCCGTGGGTAAATCATTGAGAAAAAGAATTGAGCAACTTGAATTAATCGAGTTGCTGAGGAAAAGGTTGTTTTATTTATCGGCCACATTTATTGGAATAGCTGAATTAATCGATATTTTGGTGATTGAACATAGTCGTTATAACACCTACATAAATATCGGAATAGCGGCAATAATGGCCATTACCATTGCAGTATATTTACTGAAACAGATTAATATACCAACAGCAAATTCCATCGTTGTTTTCGTAATTCTTGTTGATGTAATTGCCAGTCCCTTTTTGCGATTAGATCATACTGAATTGTCGTCCTTCTTTCTTAGGGCAAGTTTGGTCGTATTTGCCATAATTCCTTATGCTAGTTTTACCATCGGTAAATGGCATGGTGCTGCAATTGGCATAATATATTACATCAATTATATAGTTGTATTATTGCTTTCAAAAAATAATTTCTTACTTGATACCTTTGCTGTTATAACATTTGTTACTGTTGCATTTTCGTTGGGTATATACATTCTAACCAGCAGACTTTTTGCTGCGCTGTACATTCAGAAAGATCTTATTAAAAGTGAGCAGAACCATAACAAACTGCTAACAGAAGAACGCAATAAACTTGAAAAGGTAAATGAAAGCAAACAACGTTTGTTTTCAATCATATCGCACGATCTGAAAAATCCATTCAATACCATTCTTGGCTTTGTGCAGCTTATTGAAGACGATATTAATAACCGGGAATATGAAGATTTAAAAAGGCATCAGGTTTTCTTAAAACAAAGTACTGAAAAAGCATACTTCCTGCTGCAAAACCTGTTAGACTGGGCTCAAACAGAACAAAATACTGCAGACTTTAACCCTACCCGCTTTAGCTTTAATGACTTAGTAGCACAGGTTTATGAACTGGTTTGTTTTGAACTGGGCAGAAAAAAAATTGTATACTACAACAGAATTGATGGCAGCCAGATGGTTACAGCAGACAGAAATATGCTTTTTTCCATATTGCGTAACCTCTTTACAAATGCCATAAAGTTTACTCCTAAAAATGGTTCCATCGAAATAAGCTCTAAGAAGGGAAACGATTCTTTTGAGTTCCGGATAAGCGATAGTGGTATTGGATTAGCCGAAACCGAAGCAGAAAGACTTTTTTCCGGTAATCATGTTCCTTCCAGAAAAGGTACCGATAATGAATCAGGAACCGGGCTGGGCCTAAAGATTTGCAAGGATTTTATTGATTTCCATAAGGGCCAAATCTGGGTACAAAAAAATCCTGATAAAGGGCTCAGTGTTTATTTCAGGATTCCGCAACAGTGAAAATCAGAATTCTTACGGTTTTATCTTTCGCACCTGATAGATATCGAGCGCCTTTCTTTTCCCCCTTAGCTTAATGTTACCAATCATCTTCATGGCAAATCCCTTCTTTTCCCGCATCATGTGGTACAAATCGCCCGAAATAAGCACATCCTGCCTGAATTCTTTACACATTGATTCAATGCGTGCTGCTGTATTCAGCGTATCGCCATTGTATGAAATATCTCTTCGAATGCGCCCTACTTGCAAAACCATAATTTTACCCACATGAAACCCTGCCTTAAAGCGTGGAGTTAATCCGTATTTCCTGATGTAGTATTTATGACGGCGTTCTACCACTTTAGAGAAAGCAAAAAAGGCTTTCAAAAAATTATTGTTCTGTATCCCGTTCTGTAAATTCCAGGAAACAATGGCTCCATCACCAAGGTATTGGTATATTTCACCCAGGTAATTATCGACAATAGCCATGTCGTTAAAAACATCCTGAACCAGATGACTAAAGCGCTTGTGTAAGAGTTTTTCAGCAATGGCAGTAGAAGCTTTCATATCGATAAACATAAAAATTCGCTCCTCTTCGCGGGGTTTATTCAGCATGCCAAATATCCAGTTTCGAAAAATGCCTTTTCCGATAAGTTTTACCATTTGCCTCAAAAAATTATTCAGGAAACAAACCAGGTAAAAGAATACCATAAACCGGAAAAACGAGCGGTTAAAATCAGGCAACACAGCTTTCCAGTCGTCCAATGATTTTGCTGCCAGGATAACATTTGGTGGATGCGATGCCAGCACAATTATGAGAAATGCTAAGCTGAAATAAAGAAATGAACGAATAATAACCATTAACCTTACCGAAGAAAACCGCATGAACCGGTCGCTAAATAAAGAATTAAAGACAGTAAACAAAACAGCAATACCCAGGCTTAGAATAGCCAGGATTAAGTAGATCGATTCTACTTTAAGCAAGTTAAAATAGCTAATAAACAGATCACTGTCACCCGACAAAAAGATAAAGAACAACAAACTGAGGTACCAAAACAATAAATGAAACAGCAGGTTTCTGAAGAATAAATTAAAGCGGGTGAATAGTTTTTCCTTTAAAAGCATAGACCAATAATTATTTTATGCAGCCAACTAAAGATAACTATAAATATGGCCTCTAAAAGGTCTGATTTAATGAAAAATAAAAAATTAAGCTGAAATGAAATGCACCAATTATCCAAATTATTAATTAAGTGTTGAAAGGAAATACATGAAGCTAAACTGCAGCAGCCTTATGGGAAGCCGGAATCAGAGAGCTGCTAAATAAAATTAAAACTGCTCCAGTATTTCAATTCGCCTGGCAATTGGCGGGTGGGTAGCAAACATCGAAGCAAAGGCAACCTTCTTTTTCTTCTCACCCGGATTTTCAATAAACAATTGAGCAACATCTTTGCGCTCAACTGCTTCTATTTTAGCATCGGAAGAAACTTTTCGCAGCGCTGAGGCTAATGCCTGTGGTTTTTTAGTAAGTTCGGCTGCACCGGCATCGGCCAAATATTCGCGTTTGCGCGATAGGGCAAAACGGAACAGGCTGGTTATCAGATAGCCAAATAAGGCAAGTGCAAAAGCAATTATTACCGCATTGCCTCCATCTTTTTTACCACGGCTTCTGCCGCCACCATAAACAACGGTACGCATCAGCATTTCAGATAGAAAAGCAAAAATACCAACAAAAACAATGGATACAATTAATAAGCGCACATCACGATTACGAATATGTGTGAGTTCATGAGCAATTACACCTTCAAGCTCTTCATCATTGAGTTTATCAATAATTCCTCGTGATAATGAAACCGTATAGGTTCTGTTATCGATACCGCTGGCAAAAGCGTTTAGAGAATCGTCTTCGATGATATTAATCCTGGGTGTTTTCATGCCTGTCGAGATACAAAGGTTCTCCACAAGGTTATAGACTCTTTTGTTTTCCCTTCGCTCCAGTGTTCTTGAACCAGTAGCTTTCTGAATCATTTTACTATGTGCAAAAAATGCAATAAAGAACCAGATTGCAACACCTATTGCAATCCATGGAATTGTCTGTAACCAATTGTAATTTACATCCTGTATATCATATACTTCCTTATCGAGTAAAAAGAAGTAAAACAGCCAGCTTAGCGCAAAAAATACAAATGGAAATAATATCAGTAGCAACACCGATTTTGAATTGTTTCTCCAGATTTGAGTTTGGAGGCCAACATATTTCATAAGCGATTAGAAATTACTTAGAATTTAATTTCAGGAGCCTTATCAAGGTTTTCCCTTTGCTCAACTCCTAAGTCAAACATTTGCTCACGCTTGAATCCAAACAATCCGGCTACAATATTAGACGGAAACACCTCTACCGAGTTGTTGAATTCTTTTGTAGC
>DNTK01000173.1 GCA_003508755.1 Bacteroidales bacterium
ACCACATTAAAACCTCAAGCCACCCTTATAATAAATGTAAGGTACCTCGATAGTTTTGTCTTAGGTGGGGGATATCGACTCAATGAGGGAATAATTGCAAATGCAGAATATCACATGAATCAACAATTTTCAATCGGCTATTCTTACGATTATAGTTTGGGTGATATTGGCGCTTTTTCATCGGGTTCGCATGAACTCGGATTATTATATTATTTTGGATACAAGCTAAATACCATTAGTCCACGAGACTTTTAGTGCTTTTACATGAAGAGAATATTTTACATACTATTAATTTTCATTTCTGCCGGACTTTCGGCGCAACAACATTACCGTGTTAAATCTCTTAAGGATATCAATACCGATGCTGATGAGATAGCTCCCATGATCTATAAAAATGGTATTGTTTTCAGCTCCAATAAGAAAAGCTCTGTCCTTGTTTCTGCTTATAATTTAGATGGTTCCTATCCTTATAATTTATATTTTTCTGAAAAGAAAGGAAGAAAATGGAGCAGGCCATCAATTTTTTCGCAATCATTAACAAGTCGAACCAATGAAATGGCTGCAGCATTTTCAAGTGATGAAAATACATTGTTCATTACAAGAAATCATATGGCCGAATCTTCACTCTCTACCTTACAAAAACTAGATAGTATTAAGCTTGGAATATTTGAATGCAAGTTTGGTGGAAGTGATTGGGTGGTATCGGAAGATTTTTATTTTAACGATACTGAATACATGGTAGGATATCCGAGCATTAGCCCTGATGGGAATTTGATGTTTTTTGCAAGCAAGGCTCCTGGCGGATATGGAGGATATGATATTTATGTATCTGAGAAGCGTGGGGTTAGCTGGTCCGATCCAGAAAATCTTGGACCTTCAATAAATACTGCTGAAAACGAAGTCTTTCCTTTTTATCATGAAAACGGACGACTTTACTTTTCCTCTAGAGGCCATAATACTATTGGAAATCTTGACATATTCTACTCAGAAAAACGAAATGGAAACTGGATAACACCCATTAATCTGCCCAGGCCTTTTAATTCGCGTCAGAACGATTTTGGCTATGTGCTTTCCGCTCAAATGGATACAGGTTATTTTGCCTCAAACCGCAGAGGCTCTGATGATATTTATATGTTTGCTTCAGCTTTTCCGGCCTTCACAGCATGTCCCTATCAGGAAGATGAAAATTACTGCTACTATTTTGAAGAAACCGGAAGTATGGACTTAGATACTACCAGTTTAAAATACGAGTGGGATTTTGGCGATGGTAATAAAGTCAGAAACATTCAGGCAGAACATTGCTACGAAGATGTTGGGTTTTATATGGTTTCGTTAAATGTTATCGATACATTAACCGGTGAAGTGTATTTTAGTGAAGCTACCTACGATTTATTAATTGAGAAACTAGAACAACCATACATTACATCTGTCGATACTGTGAGAGTGAATGAGCGGTTTGACCTTGACGGCAACCTATCTGTTATACGGAGCTTTGAGCCCAAAGACTATTTTTGGGACTTTGGTGATGGTAACATCGAAACAGGGATTGAAGCAACACATACTTATACCAGTCCCGGAGAATATTACATACGGTTAGGAATAACTGACGGTGAAAGTGAAGAGGATTCCGACGAGTTTAAACTCGATGGGCGCAAATGTGCTCAAAAAATGATACGTGTCATGGAATAACGATGAATTCTCAAAACCTGGCACGATTTTTTACGTAGATAATAAACCGGTTTTAAAATTGTGGATTATTAATTAGCAATTAAGGTAAGAATTTAGGTTTATTTTGAATAATTTAACAGAGTAATGAAGAAATTTACAATAGTTAGCATCGTTGCATTTTTTGTTTTTGCAGTTTTGCATGCCCAGCCAGTTCCGGCTGAAGATGAAAATATCCCTCATTTGATGACCTTTGGGAACAAGGCCGAACCTTCATGGGGAGACGATGACTTTTCTCAAACTTTTTTCTTCCTTATTCCAGAATCATTTAAAGAACCTGTTTTTATCAGAGTTTTTGATCCCGATGTGGGAGGGGATGTCGATGAACAAAATGGCGAATGGGATACACGGATTACCTATGAGATATATGGTGGTGCAGGATGCTACACGCACAAAGATGCCCAGGAAACTGATCCAACCGGTAACTATAAAAGCGGGAATCTGCTTGCCTCTAAATCTTTTGGTCAAAACCCACGCTACGATAATAACTGGTATACTTTTGGTCCCTTTAACCCAACAGAAGGAGAGTATGTATCAAAATTTGGAGGATATGTAGTAAAGATAATTGCCGAAGGTGTTTCCGGCAACGATGGAAACCTTTATCGGTATTATTTAAGTACCAGCTTTAATGAAAACCGACCTGTTGAAGGTGGCAATGCTTTTGCTTACGAATATTCATTTAGAATGCACGATAATCCCACCGAAGTATCACACATCTACCCCTATGTTGATGACCGAACCATTACTGTAAAACTTTCAAATTTCGATTGGGACACTGATGGATTTATTCGAACGGTTTCTGTTGCCCGACGGGGTCAGATGTCTCCTGTTTCCGGAGACGACCGCTGGGTGGAGGACGAATTCAAAATCTTTGATGAAGAAAAGAATACTTCTCTTGATATCCAGTTCATTAAAAAGAAATCACCACCAGTAAAAAACAACAATGTGGTTATTAACGTGCGTAACCAATATAACGAGCTTTTACCATTCTATGTGATACCAATAGGTGGTGTTCCAAAGTATAAATACAACATCGCTGTAAAACGCAAACAATAATGGTTCAATCTGCTGCTTCTTTTAGCGCGATAAAAAGGTTTTTTGTTTTTTTCTTAACCCTGCTGATATCAACAGCCGGATTCGCCCAGCTCGAGAGATTTAAATCATTTGATCCGGGCGAAGGAGAATACCATCCGTTTGTTTACACCATAAATCAGGATAAAAATGGATTTATTTGGTTTGGAACCGGAGAAGGTTTGTATCGTTTCGATGGTTCGTTCTTCGAATCGTTTGCAACAATCGATTCCCTTTCGAATGATGTAGTAAGTGTAAGTTATAAAGATTCCTTCGGTGATTTATGGTTTGGTTTCAGCAATGGATTGTTACTTTCCTGGGATGGAGTCGATTTTAAAAAGTATGTATTGCCGGGCGAAAATACGACAGGTATTACATCCATCACACAATCGCCATGGGGCGAGATATTTGTTTCTACCTTAAACAAGGGCTGTTACCTGATATCTTCTGAAGGCAATGTAAGGCTGGCCGATGAGGGTTTCCAAGGAAGACTTATTTACGCTGCTCATTTTACTGATTCAACATTGATGTTGGGGACCTCCGACGGGTTAGAAATAATACCACTTTCCGATCAAAATTTTTTATTTAAACAAGCCTTAATACCTGAGCAGTTGGCATATCTTGGGATTCAGGTGATTAAGAAATCAGGATTTGAGAATATTTATTTTGCCGGAACTGAAGATGCAGGTTTGTTCAAGATAAAAATATTGTCCAATTCAGTTGAGATCTCAAAAATAGGTGCTTCCTCAATTCTCGATTATCAGAACGTTCAGGATGTTTTGCATACTTCCAATAATAATTTATGGGTATGTACCTATTATGCCGGTTTAATTAAACTTACAGGCTTCAATAGCGATGGTACCTTCGAACATCTTACGAATTACAAAAAGGGTAAAGGCTTTAATACAAACTATTTTAAATCGCTTTTCTTTGATCGCGAGGAAAACATCTGGGTAGGTACATATGGCGATGGTCTTGCTTTGCTGGCAGAACAATCTTTCGCCTTTTTAAATTTCGAACAAAAATTATCTGACGACAATATTTTGGCTGTTGAGTCGAACGACAGTCTTCTCTGGCTGGGCGCTGAGAACGGATTGTTAGAACTTAGTCTTCGTGATATCGAGAATCAAAAATTTTACCGTTCCGGAACGGAGTTACCCGACGACAAAATTACTACTATTTGCTACCTGAATAATAAGGTGTGGGTTGGCACTGAAAGCAATGGTGTTTTTGTCCTAGAGGATGGAGCCAATCGATTCACGCCATTTTTCCGATCGAATAATTCATTGGGTAATTCAATAAACTATTTGCAGGCCGATGGGAATTTTCTTTATGCTGCTACAAAGGACGGGATATATATTTTTGATCTTGAAACCGATGAAACCTACCACTATAACACAGAGGCTGGACTCCCACATAACGATATTGAACATATTCTTGTCGATGCGGAGAATCGTTTGCTCTTTGCAACACGCAGCAACGGTATATTCGAAATCGACGAGCGTGGCGATGTGGTCGAGTATTTTACTGTTGGGAATTATGAACTTGCCTTCAACAGCATTGCGCAGGACATTCATGGACAAACCTGGGTAAGTACTTTCGGACAAGGTATTTTCCTGCTTTTACCCGATACAGTAATCAATTTTACTTTCCGGGAAGGATTAAAGTCAAATTATTGTTACAGCGTTGCCACAGCCGATAGCCAATATGTCTGGGTGGGTCATCGACTGGGTCTTAGTCGCATTCATATCGACGATTTTTCAATAAAAACCTTTGATATTAACTTTGGAATTACAGGAGATGCTAACCAGAATGCTGTCGCTGTTGATAGTCGTGGAAAGCTCTTTTTTGGCACAACCGATGGTTTAATTATCTACGATGGTGAAAAAGCCAAAGCCAAATCAGTACCTCCAAAGACCAATCTTGTCAATTTATTTATTAATGATAATAAAGTTTCCTTTACCGAACCCATTGTATTACCCTATGCACCCTATAAACTCAGAATCGAGTATGTGGGCTTGAATTATAATGATCCGGAAGCAGTTCTCTATCAGTATAAGTTGCAAGGATATGATCTCGACTGGTCCGAATTAACTGAGCTTAACTACACGATTTATTCGCGAATTGAAGATGGCGATTATACATTTCAAATTCGTTCTTTTGGACATGACGGTTCCTACGATACCAGCCCTGTTGGATTTTCCTTAAAAGTAAAACCTCCTTTCTGGAAGACCTGGTGGTTTATAAGTCTCGCTATCATCATTGGGTTGCTGGTAATTGTTTTTATAGTAAAATACCGCGAAAAGCGGCAAAAGGAAATTCAGGAGTACCTCGAAAAACGACTTGATGAACGCACCAGGGAAGTGGTTGAGCAAAAGGAAGAAATTGAAATTAAAAATCGCGATATTACCGATAGTATCAATTACGCACAACGTATTCAAACCAGCATTTTGCCACCAATTAAAAAACTTCAGCAGAGTTTCTCGGGTTCTTTTATTTTTTATCAACCCCGCGATATTGTGTCAGGTGACTTTTATTGGTTCGATAAAATTACTGACGATAAGTTTATTATCGTTTGTGCCGACTCAACCGGCCATGGTGTGCCTGGCGCCTTTATGTCAATGATTGGAACTACCCTAATAAAGGATATTTGTATTTCGCAAAAAGCAAGTTCACCCTCAAAAATACTCCAGGAATTGGATGCCCAATTAAGCAATACGCTGAATCAGAATGTCGATGCAGCACAATCCAATGACGGTATGGATGCAATGGTGTGTGAGTTGGATGTAAACACCTATGAACTGCGCTATGCTTCTGCTATGCGACCCATGATCATTTATAAAAACGGAGAGCAGATGTATGTAAAAGGAAGCCGAAGTTCTATCGGAGGACAATACGATACCAAAGATGAAAAAGACTTTTATGATGAGGTTATTCAGCTTAATAAAGGCGATTTGGTATACCTATTCTCAGATGGATACCCCGATCAGTTTGGCGGACCGCTGGGTAAAAAATTTAAAATGGTTCGATTAAAGAACCTCTTAAAAGACATTCAGAAGAAACCCATGGAAGAACAATACGAATATGTAAAAAGCACCTTTAATCTTTGGAAAGAAGATTATGAGCAGGTGGATGACGTATTATTTATGGGAATTAAATTATAGTTAATAACAACAGAGCAGAAGAGCCCAACAGCAATAGTCTTCTTACTAACATTTACAATATATACTTAGGCCCTTTTTTGTTTTTCTTTACTCAAATTATTTATAAGCTCCCATTTTAAGGTTTGCCACTTCTGTTTTTTTTAGGTGTCGCCAGTGTCCTCTTTGTAACCCTTTTTTGGTTAAACCAGCATAATAGACCCTGTCTAGTTTTTCTATTTTGTAGCCCAGTTCGGAAAATATGCGCCGCACTATTTGGTTTCGGCCATTGGATATTTCAATGCCTATTTGTTTTAGATCCTCTTTATCCACATAACTTAATTCATTTGCTTTAGCAAAACCATCTTCCAATTTCACTCCTTCCAGGATTTTCTTAAAATCTGAATTAACCAAATCCTTGTTCAGTGTTACCTGGTAAATTTTGAGCTTGTCATAGCCGGGATCTGTAAGCTGCTCTATTAGTGCAGTATCATTAGTTAGCAGCATTACACCAGTTGTTTGCTTGTCAAGCTGTCCGACCGGAGATACTTGCTCATCAGTGGCCTTTTTTATTAAATCCAGAACAGAATGTTCATGGGGCGATTCCTGCCTGGAAGTAACGGTGTTTTTTGGTTTGTTCAGGAGAAGGTAAACAAGGTTTTGGTTTTTAATTGCTTTACCTTTATGCTTTACGATATCTTTGGCAGATATTTTTGCGCCCAATTCTGTTATAACGACATCATTTACGGATATTTCACCCCGGGTAATTAATGCATCCGCTTCGCGTCGTGAGCAAAGCCCTGTTGCTGCAATATATTTATTCAGTCTGACTTTATCGGTTTTTTGTGGAGTTTTTGAATGGATTTTTTTTCTTATTATGGGCTTCATATTGCTTTTTATGAGTGAAATAAAATAAAAAACTACTAACTGATTATTTCCTTGTGTAAAATATTAATTTTGGCACAAAAATAATCAGAATATAAACTTTAGTACAATATAAAGGCATGACACTCATAAAATCGATATCAGGAATTCGCGGTACAATTGGTGGAAAACCTGGAGATAATTTAACACCAATGGATGTTGTAAAGTTTGCAGCAGCTTTTTCACAGTGGTTGCAGGAAAAACACCATAAGCAGGATTTAAAAGTAGTTCTTGGTCGCGATGCGCGTGTTTCAGGGCCAATGGTATCACAATTGGTGGCCGCCACTTTGCAGGGTATGGGAGTGGATGTAGTTGATCTTGGTCATGCAACAACCCCAACAACAGAAATGGCAGTTGTTAACTTAAAGGCAGATGGTGGGATTATCCTCACTGCCAGCCATAATCCTGCACAATGGAACGCATTAAAATTACTTAATGAAAAAGGCGAATTTATTTCAGCAGACGATGGAGCCATTCTACTCGATAAGGTCGAAAAAGAAGAGTTTGATTTTGCAGGCTATGAAAGATTAGGATCAATATCCACTTATACTAATGCCGATAAGGATCATATTCAGCAGGTGCTCGATCTTGAGTTAGTAGATGTAGAGGCAATAAAAAAAGCAAATTTTAAAATTGCAATTGACTGTGTGAACTCGGTAGGTGGTACAATCCTGCCAAAGTTACTGAAGGCACTCGGGGTTTCTGAGGTACTAGAGCTATATTGTGAACCCACAGGACGATTCCCACACAACCCTGAACCACTTCCCGAGAATTTAAAGGAAATTTCGGATGTGATGCAAAAGAAAGATGCCGATGTAGGCTTTGTAGTTGATCCGGATGTTGACCGCTTAGCCATCGTGAATGAGGACGGAACCATGTTTGGCGAAGAATATACTCTTGTTGCAGTGAGCGATTATATTTTGTCGAACAAACCCGGTAATACTGTTTCGAACCTTTCTTCAACAAGAGCTTTGCGCGACGTTACTGAAAAATACGGAGCCACTTATGCTTCGGCAGCTGTAGGTGAGGTAAATGTTGTAAACCAAATGAAAGCAGCCAATGCCATTATTGGT
>DNTK01000349.1 GCA_003508755.1 Bacteroidales bacterium
GTATAAAGTATCCTGTTGAGAATTTTAATGGAGTTGCCCAAACCTTTGTCTATATCATCACCCGAATGTCCGCCGAGCAAGCCTGTTACACTTAATTTTAATGCCACATGGTTTTTTGAAGTTTTGGTAAATTTTAGAGGTAACGAAATCAGCGTATCAACGCCCCCTGCGCAGCCAATATATATTTCTCCTTCATCCTCAGAGTCCAGATTTATAAGTATTTTGCTTTCAAAGAAATCCTTCTCCAACATATTAGCCCCGGTGAGCCCTGTTTCTTCATCAACTGTAAACAGGCATTCGATTGGACCATGCTCTAAATTTTTGTCAGCAAGAATTGCCAGCTGAGTAGCCACACCAATTCCATTATCGGCACCCAGCGTTGTTCCTTTCGCCTTTAGCCATTCACCGTCGATATAAGCAGGGATAGGATCTGTGTCGAAATTATGCGCTACATCGCTGTTTTTCTCACATACCATATCTACATGGCTCTGAAAAACAACCGACTTAACACGCTGTTTACCAGCAGTTGCCGGTTTTTTAATAAGAATATTCCCCGCCTTATCCTGTTTAAAATCAAGATTATTGGTTTCTGCAAATTGCTTAAGATAAGCAATGATTTTCTCTTCTTTTTTCGAAGGGCGCGGTATTTCAAGTATTTCTGAAAAATACCTCCATACTAATTCTGGCTGTAGTTTTTTTATTTCGCTCATTATTGGAATTGTTTGGCCTATAAAAATAGTAAATTCAGAAATTATTAACCTTTATTAAACATGATATCTGTCAAATTTTTATTTTAAGCACGACTAAGTTTTCAGGAACCTAAGGATTTTAGTACATTCGTCTGATAAACTTAAGGCAGAACAAATTTTTACTGTTTCATGTTCACACTCGAAATAATTTTTGTGTTTATTGCACTGGGTTTTATTTTATATTCCCTTTACAGGGAAATATTTGGACCTTCATTTACTTTCCTGGTGGCAATATTGTTTCTTGGGTTGTTTGGAGTGTTAAATCCGGCCGAAATATTAGAAGGCTTTGCAAATGAACAGGTTGCGATTGTTATTATGCTGCTATTGCTTGGCGATGTTATTCGTCGGACAGGACTTGTGGAGAGCGTGTTTGATCGATTGTTTCGAAATGCAAAGAGCTATAACGGCTTCCTAAGCCGAATGATGCTGATAGTAGCCTCGTTCTCTACTTTTCTGAATAATACACCATTAGTGGCAGTAATGATGCCTTATGTTGATAATTGGTGTAAGCGAAACCATTACAGTATTTCAAAATTTCTTATTCCACTCTCGTATGCAGCGATATTAGGGGGTAGCATTACCTTAATAGGAACATCAACCAACCTTATTGTTAATGGATTGGTAGTGGACCAGACAAGCGTGGAAATGGAAAGTTTGCAGATGTTTGATTTTGCCTATGTAGGAGTACCAATGCTGTTTATTGGCTTTTTTTACATATTGTTTATTGGGCATAAGCTATTGCCTGGTAAAGAGACACCAACAACAGAAACAACTGTACAGAGCCGGCAATATGTGGTTGAAACACGCATTCGGAACGAATCATCCCTCATCGGAAAGAATATTCATGATACCGATCTACGCTCTGTAAAAGGACTGACATTAGTGGAGATACACAGGGAAAATAAAATACTTTCGCCTGAAGAGAATGTTATCCTGGACCAAAATGACAGATTATTGTTTTCAGGCGATAATGAACGGTTTGCAGATTTATTAAATACCAATACAGGTTTGGTGGTTCCGGAAGTGGGTATGTTATTGCGCACAAAACAGCCAGAAGTAACAGAAATAATTGTTTCACAGAATTCTGGCCTAATTGGCAAGCAACTAAAGCACATAAATTTTCGTGCACGCTACGATGCTGCAGTTTTAGCCATTCACCGGAACGGTGAGCAAATAAAAACTAACATCCACACCGAGGTATTAAGAGCAGGTGATGTATTACTGGTGTATGCCGGGAGTGCTTTTGATAACAGAACACGTAATTCGCATGATTTCTATTTTCTTTCAAGGATTCGTGATCGGGTAAAGGTTGAGAAGTGGAAAGTGGTACTTATGTTACTTGGCATAATCGGCGCTATAACCTTATCGGCCCTTCATGTAAAAGGCGCTCTATTTCTAGGTTTAATGGTGGTGTTAATGATGTCGCTGTTATTTAGAATTACCACACCGAAAGATTTACCAAAAGGTATTGATTATGACCTGGCCCTGATTATTGTTATGTCGCTTGCTTTAGGCACTGCCATGATAAAAACCGGTGCTGCCGATCTTATTGCCGATGCTTTTATTTCGGTGTTTCTGCCTTTAGGCAATGTAGGGGTATTGTTGGGAGTATATTTGGTTACAACGCTATTGGCAGCCTATATAACCAATAAAGCTTCCGTGGGTATTATATTTCCAATAGCCATTACTATGGCAGATACACTCGCACTCGACCCCAAGCCCTTCGTCCTTACAGTTGCGTATGCAGCTGCAGCAAATTTCATGACACCCATCGGGTATCAAACTAACCTGATGGTTTATGGACCCGGAAAGTATTCCTTTACGGATTTCTTTCGGGTAGGAACTCCTTTAACCATTCTTTACATGATTACCACTATTTTTATTCTCTCCTATATTTATTTCTAATTAAAGTAATGCAACAACTTTTAAGAATTAGTATCGAAGCGTGCCTGAAAGCAGGTGAGGCTACTTTAGCCTATTATGGAAAACCAGTCCATGTAGATATTAAAAGTGATAACTCACCTTTAACAAAAGCAGATCTTGCTTCCAACACCGTAATAAACAAATATCTTATCGAAACTGAAATCCCTATTCTGAGTGAGGAAAACACTCAGGCCGGGTATGCCGAAAGAAAACATTGGCAGAAGTTATGGGTTGTAGATCCACTTGACGGCACTAAGGAATTTATTAAAAAGCGAAAAGAGTACACCATAAATATTGCCCTTATTGAGAATGGAAACCCCTTGCTGGGAGTAATTTATGCACCAATTCTTGATGAATTATTCTTTGGTTTGGCAGGAATTGCATCCTACAAACTTACGAATGCCTCTAAAAACAAATATTTGTTAAATGATCCAATGGAAGTGGCAGAGAAAATAACAGGACATACCTCACCAACAGATTTAATTGTTGTGGCAAGTAAAAGCCATTTATCTCCTGAAACCGAAAAATTTATTAAGCGGATAGAAGAAAAAGCATCTGGGTTGCGGGTTAAAAGTTATGGCAGTTCGCTAAAGTTATGTCGATTAGCTGAAGGGGCGGCTGATATTTATCC
>DNTK01000427.1 GCA_003508755.1 Bacteroidales bacterium
GCATAAGATTATCGTTACATCCGATAACTGGAGCGATTTATGGCGATTGAATTTGCTCCCGGAATATTCGGATGAGAATCTTATTTACACCTTTCATTTTTATGCTCCTCAATTATTCACCGGGCAGGGAACCTATTGGGGTAATCCATCCCAGGCTAATTGTACTTATGTTCCTTTTCCTTACAACGAAACCGAAATGCCACCAATGCCTGCAGAGTATATGGGCACCCATTTCGAATTGGAATACAATGCCTATCCGGAAATTGGTACTGTGGAATGGTTAGAACAATCGCTGCAACTTGCAGCGGATTTTAAAGCTTCAAGAAATGTTCCGGTGTTTTGTGGTGAATTCGGGGTATGGAATAAAGCGGTTCATTCAGCCGACAGGAATCGATGGCACGATGTAGTTGTCAACTTTTTAGAGGCCAACGATATCTCCTATACCCTTTTTAATTACGATGGCGGCTTTGGTATTTTCGAACCGGGATCGTTTGGCTTGTTTGATTCGGATATTGACGAAGACTTTGCCGAAGTGTTTGAATTTACCGTACCCGAGAAAACGGAATATGTAAAGAAAGCGGACAGCACAGAATTAATCATTTATGATGATTACTTTGGTCAACACATATATGAGGGCAGCCATTTGCAAACCGGTACACTTAACCATTACGCTGCAGAAAGCCCAAAAGATGGCACGTATTGTTTTTCTTTTGAGAACCTGGAGCATTACGAAAGTATTGACCTCTATTTTGCCCCTTTTAAAGATTTATCAAAACTCGAACAGGAAAACTATCACCTGGGCTTTTGGATAAAGGGAAACAAACCGGGCACAGCCTTCAACATTCACTTTAAAGACAGCAAAACTTCAGCAAGCGACCATCCATGGCGAATGGGACTGCGAGTTGATGAAACCCTGGTGCAATGGGACAATACCTGGCATTATGTTTCGGTACCCTTAAATCAGATGACCGAGATAGGTACATTCGATGGCTCCTGGCACGAACCACAGGGCCTGTTCGACTGGAGTGATATATCAAATATTAATATAAACGCCGAATACAGTTCGCTTGAAGGTGCACGTTTTTGGATAGATGATTTAAAAATCTACAACCCGGCTTCTACTGGTACTGAATTTAGTGTGAAGGAAGACGCCTTGCTTGAGTTATATCCTAATCCGACTAATGGAGTTTTGAATGTTTCTTATCAATTTGACAACATAGACTCTGATAATAATTATCAAATTAAAATATATAACACAAGTGGAATAGAGGTCTTTTATAGTAATCTTCAAAGTAATCCAAGAACAAAATCTACAGAGACAATCGATGTAAATAATTTGCCCGATGGCTTATATCAAATGCTCATCATCGATAACGCAAAAATGGTTGCAAGAGATAGTTTTATTCTGCAGAATAATTAAACACTAATTAGGTATATACTGGTGCACGCATGTTGCGCGTGCCTGAAAAATAGATTGAAATATTTGTCACGGGCTAAAAGCGTGCTTAATCTTTCAATACCGCTTATCTTTTAAATTTCAGGCTGATGCTTTTCTATAAAATGAATTAAAGAAGAAGAGGCACGCTTTGCAAAAGCGCGCCAGTTGATGCAAGAGATAGTTTTATTCTGCAGAATAATTAAACACTAATTAGGTATATACTGGTGCACGCATGTTGCGCGTGCCTGAAAAATAGATTGAAATATTTGTCACGAGCTAAAAGCGTGCTTAATCTTTCAATACCGCTTATCTTTTAAATTTCAGGCTGATGCTTTTCTATAAAATGAATTAAAGAAGAAGAGGCACGCTTTGCAAAAGCGCGCCAGTTAATATGGGGAATAATTCTTAGTTTTATGGTATCAGTTTTCGCTATGAGAAACTTAAAAACAATTGTTATTTCATTTATTCTAATCTGGGTAGTTTACCTGGTAAACTCACAAATCTCCACCGATCTTAATATTTACGGTATCATTCCAAGAAATATAACAGGGTTACGAGGTATTCTCTTTGCGCCATTTCTGCATGGAAGTCGGTTTCATATTCTTTCTAACAGTCTGCCTTTTTTGATTTTAGGCTCAACCCTATTCTTGTATTATAAAAAAACTGCAGGCTATGTTTACCTATTTTCAATACTAATTACCGGAAGCCTTGTTTGGATATTTGCACGACCTGCTATACACATAGGAATGAGTGGAGTTATTTATGCTTTTGCCGCCTACCTGGTATTGGCAGGTATGGTTAGTCGAAAGTTCTAGGGCATTGTAATATCCATTTTGGTTGTGGCCTTGTATGGTAGCCTGGTATGGGGTGTTTTCCCAACTGATACGCATACTTCCTGGGAAAGTCATTTTACAGGAGCAATTGCGGGTTTTTATCTGGCTTATGCTCAAAAGAAGAAATTACGGGCAAAATGAATAATAGACTACGCTCCAAACGTCCTGGTTTTACTCCGCGTATGAATCAATCACCCTCAGCATGGCTTCCTGGCAAACCGGGCAGAAATAATCGGTTCGGGTAAACATAATGCAGTTAACCGATGGGCGATATAGTCCTGTTGACACATAGCCCGCTCCTTCGAAAGCACCCACCATACCGGCAAATTCGCTGCTTTCGAGGTACTCCTGCACGGCTTTATTGCGGGCAGCACTTTGTGCATCATAGTTGGCTTTTGCGTTGGCAATTTCTTCTGCAGGGGCTCCTTCCTTCTGTAATCTGGCAATCTCATCATTCATGGCTCTGCGTTTCTGTTGCCATTCGGTATCAATCTTATCATATTCGGCCTTTTCCCAGGGAGTGGGAATTTCGATGCCCTCACTTACCAAATGTTTCCATTTCAGATTTTTGGGATCCTGCATGGCAGTAATGTTGGGTTCGTTGGGTTCGAAACCAGCCGGGTAAAAATCATCCAGAGCATTGGAAGAAGTATAATATTCGTCGGCCAAACCAAAGAACGAATGGCCAAACTCATGCACCATCAGGTATTCGCTGTCGATGTTATCGGATGTGTAAACACAATAAAAGTTGTAGATTCCTCCGCCTCCATAACGCGCATGGTTAACCATGATGTAAAGGGCATCGTAAGGCACATGGCCAGCAATGTCACGCAATGCTTTATTATCTTCGGTAAGCACATAACGTTCCGATCCCATGGTATTAAAAGACGCACTTACAGCGGTGTTCTTATCGATTCCGGCACGCGGCTCATCGATGCCGCTGTCTTCAGAAGGTTTTAACACCCCCCGAACATTGAATTTGTGTTTGTTCGATTTGCATGGCTCGGCTTTAAAAAACACCTCGGTATACCTTTCCAAATCATCTTTAAACTTTTGCTCTTCTTCCAGGGTATAGCCTTCGCCGATGATGGCTATATCAGCCTTTACATTCGGATTGCCGCTCTCCAGGCTGGTATAAACCTTCACCTCGGGATCAACAGAGATTTCTTTTGCTTCTTTTGGTGTTATTTCGGTTCTGTAAACCTCATTCATGGTACCATCTGGGCTTCTTTTTTCCAGTGCAAAGATGATTACCTCTTTTGGCATTGGTATGATAGCCGATTCATGAAATTCTTTCACCACACCATCTTTTGCGGGCTGACTATACTGGTATTCTTTAAAATAGCTGTCGAAGCCTTTGGAGTAAATCAGTTCCTGGGTAGCATAATCGTATACTTTGTAATAGTAGGTGCCATAATTGATGGTATCCAGCAGGTTGGTCATTCTTCCGGCCCATAAATCGTAGCGGTATCCCTCTTCTATCTTAACTGTTTCTGAGTTGGCATCTCCACTATGAAAGTAATCGATGCGCAGGGTTTCATTCACAAAAAACTGATCGAAGGTGGACGGTTGATCTTGATGACATGCCGTTAATATAAGCAATAATCCGGTAAAAGTTGACAGAATATATTTCATGGTTATTAAATTTATGAGTTGCGTTTATATCAGGCACGGGCAAACTGCTTGTGCCAATTTATACGTTAATGCTG
>DNTK01000414.1 GCA_003508755.1 Bacteroidales bacterium
CTGCATTATGGTATCCATCTTATCGAGGGGAATGGTATATTTTTCTTTCATGCTTCTCAGGCGGGTAGCGATATTACCATTGCCGGGCAAAAGGGCTTCAAGTTTTTGTATTTCCTTTTTCAGGAAGGCAACATTGGCTTTGGGAACAAATGCATCATAGAGAATTCTCGATTCATACTCGAATAACATGCTAACGCCCGACAATGATTCAATATTACCTAGTGCCGATTCTACATGCTTAAATAAAGAACTAAAGCGATAGCGCTCAATCTCATTCAATTCGCTTTGATTAATAGCATTTAATCGGTTAAGCAGTGCTTCTGCCTATGACCTGAATCTTTCAAGAGGGAAGTTTTGTTTTTCCTCTTCGCTTAGTTCGGCCGGTTTCCAATCTTCAGGGCCATGATGGGAATTGTATTGTCCGATTTGCAGGGCAAGTTTTACATAAGTTTTGGTAATGCTGTCCATTTCCGACTACCCAATTTTTTTATTTTGAGCACAGGCGGCAAGTATAATTATAAGTGATACGACAAAAAGCTAACAGTTTGCATGGGTTATATATTGTCTCGGTTTCACCAAATGTAATCAATATATAAGTTCCCACAAATACGAGAAATCATTCATTTCGAATAATGGAAAAAGCTACTTCACACGCCAATATACCAGGGGCTTATTACCATTTGTAAGATATAGGCGGTTGCCTCTTAATGAATCGATGGTAAAGATTTCCTGGCTTGCCAAGGTGTTTCCATTGCCGAAGCTCTGTGCTGTCAAAATAAGCTTATCGTTATTTACATGCCAAAGCTGGTAGTTCAGGGTAGCCATGTTAATAGACCGGGCAGTACCATCGTTATGCAGCGCAAAGCCCTGTATGTCTCTGTCATTTCCGGGTATAGGAGCTACCCATTCACCATACAGTTCATTTTTGTTCAGGATTGCATTGTTTTCCTGTGGTTCATCAATGGGATCATTGTTTCCATGCATGGCTGTGAGAAGGGATATGCTTAGTATTCCAAGACCTAAAACCGTTACTATTCTTCCGTAATATTTCATCGCTTTATATTGTCGTGTTATTGTGTGATCTAATAACTTAAAATCACGCTAAAAATTATATGCTGAGATGTTAAAATTCAGCATATTTTTTAATCAAGTCAATTTGACTTATTAACGAAGTTTTTTTCGGAAAAGAATGAAGAGAATGAGCCAGAATATCAGCACAATCAGAATGCTTAATCCAACATGATTTCCCCTGATTTTTGGATATTCGTGTTGGGACAGAAAATACAGATTCGCCTGAACAGCTATAAAGGCGGTGACAATTAGGAGTGCTGCCAGAACAAGGACTTTCTTTTGCCTGCGAGTCATTTTATCTTGGTTTTGAATTAGTAAATCTAGTGTTTGAGAAACGATTTTTCAATACTTGACCGGAATATATTTGAGTTGTAACTTGCTTTAAAAACGGGTTAGCTAATTTTGCAAAACAAAGGGTAAAACATTTCCTTAAATCGAAAAATTATGATAGCAGACGTATTAATTAGTGTAGGTGAAAAGCTTTTTGATGCTTTTATGAAATTAAAAGACAAGAAAATTCAAAAATCGGCACGTATAGCCGATCTGTTTTCCGAGCTGGCACTTACCATAGAGAAAACAAGTGCTTACTTAAAGAAAGGCGATTATCCTCATGGCATGTGTGAGGAATTGCGCACGCATGCAGAACAGATGGAAGATACCATAGACTCCGCTGTTGGTAAAGCAAAGGCAGCAGATTATGCCAAGAGAGTTTTGGAAGTTTGGGAAATCGAAAAAGTCTATGGCGAACTGGATAGCCTGACCACCGATGCTGAAAGAGAGGCCTTATTGAATAAACTCGATCGGGCGGCCGGTTACTTCAGGGCTGTTTCGGCGCATGTTCGGATTGCCTAAAAAAAACCGCAGAGGGCGCAAAGCTTCGCGTCCTTTGCGGTTAAATAATAGTTTTATTCCTGAATGGTAACAACCTCAGTTGTAAGTCCACCTTTTTCTTCAAGTACGGCAGCGTAAAGCGATGCAAAGGCACCACGTATCCAGATAAAGGCAATAAACACACCAAAGATAAGGGCAATCAAACCTCCGATGATTAAGAAGAATCCGATGATGGCCATCCAAAAAATTCTCCAGCCATGTCCTTTTGTCAATCTCCAGCTTTCTTCAACAGCTTTTACCGGATCGAGTTGTTTATCCATTACCAGGAATGGGACAAATGCCAACCGGCATGCAAATACAATACCTGGAATTATGATAAATACAATTCCAATACCTACTATAGCCGCAACCAATAAACCGGCTAGTACGACATTCAGATAGTTTTTAAATACATCAAAGACTTCTTTTACGTCAAACTTTTCTTTTCTGCTGGCTTTCAGATATACCCAATCAGCACCGTAGTTTATCGGATTTACTAAAAACAAGAGGTACAATAGACCAAAGGCTTGGTAAACAATTAATAAACCCGGTATTGCAAGCTTAGAGCTGTCGTTAAATATCCCCATTGGGAACGAAACAATGGCTGTAATTAAAATGACCAGGAAAAGTGAGATGAAGTTTTCTTTCATCATCTGCCAGCCGCGGCTATATGCCGAACCGGCAGAGGGTTTGATATTCATATTAGTTTCCATTTTCTAAAGTTTTGGTTATGTTCCAAATGTATTTCTTATATAAGGCCGTGTCAATTCTACCAAAGTAGGATTTTGTCATTTCCTACTTTAGTATGAATACTTTTAATTGCGAATGCTGGCTTTATACTGCTTTTTCGCTTTTATTTGTATTACCTTATTATATATGGAGTATTGGGCCAACATATTCGCTGTTCTTTTTTCGCTGGTGCTGGGAGCATATGGTATTATCTTGCTCTACCAACTTCGTAACAGTTATAGAATTGAATACCTTAACAGCTTATTCTTCTTCCAGATATTTATTGTAGCTTTTGGTATTTATGGACTCCTGGGTAGTGCCCTTGTTCGCAATATACTACTAAAGTATGAGGTAAATATTGTAGGCTTGGAGTCGGTAGCTCAAATTGTACCTTACCTGGGTATGCCTTTTATGATTGCAGCGTGGTTTCTGCTGATTAAGGCCTCGGCTGAGCTCATGGATAAAAAATTACACCAGTTTATTGCCATTGGTTATTTCATGCTTTTTACCGCAGCTTTTCTGTTGTATGGATATTTTCTGAAAAGCCTTACCGATGCAGAAGAACTTGATGCCAGCAGTCTGAACAGAAGCATCCGGCAGGCTTTTTATTTGTGTGAGCTGGCCGTTGTGCTGTACATTCTTGTTTTTATAGCCTTTGGAACAGCTTCCATCAAGCAGAAAAGAAGACTGATACTGGTTGTTCGGTTTGCCATTATCCTGTTGCTATGGGTAGCCTTAAAATCGGTAGCACTACACTTTGCATCGGTGCATTTATACATTCGACTTTATTACATGTTACTGTTTTTTGCAGGATCTTTACCGTTAATTTTACTTCTGAAAACTTACCTTCAAAAACATGCTGTACCACAAACTTCTGATCAGGCGAAGACAAATGATACTGCACTGATAGAAAGATTTGGAATAACACCCCGGGAGCATGAGATAATACTGGAAATTTGCAAGGGAAAAACCAATAAGCAAATTGCGGACGATTTATTTATCTCCCTGCAAACTGTAAAAGACCATACCCACAACATATATAAAAAGGTCGGCATAAATAACAGGGTGCAATTGGTAAAACTGTTTTCCTGATTGCTAACCAGGAATTCTTTTCAAAAAAAAACTACCTGAAATTTCAGGTAGT